>JANNUB010000024.1:0-19475 GCA_031394795.1 Ignavibacteriota bacterium
CGGAGTTTGCAAAGCTTGTGAAGAAGCAAAGGATAAGCGGGATTTTTTCAAGTCCGCCGTATGTTGGTTTGATTGATTACCACGAACAGCACGCTTATGCTTATGATTTGTTCAAGTTCGAACGAAGAGATGAATTTGAGATAGGACGTTTGTACCATGGTCAGGGAAAAGTGGCAAGAGACTCCTACGTTCAAGGTGTTTCTGATGTCCTAAACAACTGTAAGAAATTTCTTGCAAGAAACTACAGCGTATTCCTTGTAGCCAACGACAAGTTCGATCTCTATCCAACGATTGCCGAAAAGAGTGGAATGCAAATCGTCAATCAGTTCAAACGCCCAGTTCTCAATAGAACTGAGAAAGATAAAGGGGCTTACTCGGAAATCATCTTTCATCTGAAAGAACATTGATGTTATCTACCCGTCAAAAAGAATTGATTTCTTTTGAGGTAATCCAAACGCTCCATTTGAAATTCGAGAACTTTCCGGAAGATGCCTCTGAAAATAGAAATGCTCCTTTCCATGAAGCGTTTCTGAAAGCATTTGCGGAAAAGCTCGACGATACGGTCTCAGACGTTCCATATTTCGTCAGTTTAGCGAGTTGGCTTCATGGGTTGAATACGAGCTTGGGGCAATCGTTCTTTGAGAAAGTCTCTCACATCCTTTCGAATGGAGAGAAACAGGAATTCAACAACTTGAAAATCTCGCCAGAGCAACAAACGGCGGTTTCCGATATCATTACTGAGTTGAAGAACGGAGTTCACGCGCCCAATCTTGACAGAGAAACCAGACTAATTTCTCAAAGGAATTCTCGCGTTGAAAAAGCAATTCCAAATTTTTCAGTAGATTGTTTCTATAAAGATGAAGAGAGTATAGTCGCGATAGAACTAAAGACCGTGAAGCCTAACAGTTCAATCTTCAAAAGCGAGAAGGAAAAGATTCTCTTGGCGAAAGCCTCCCTGAAGGACATGTATCCGAACAAGAATGTGAGCTACTATTTGGGCTTTCCGTTTGACCCTTTGAGTATGACATCTACAGGTTACGACAAGCTTGCATTTATGAATTATAGTGTGGAGTTCACAAAGTTCTTTGAACCAAGAGAGATTCTATTGTCCAGCGAACTGTGGGATTTCTTATCGGGACAAAGTAACACAATGGAACAACTCCTTCAGATAATCAATACTATTGCGACCCCGCAGTTTCTGGAAAAGTGTGATTTTTTGAACAATCCAAATAATCGAGACGACACAGCATACTCGTCGATTCTCGATGAATGGAATCTTATGTCTGAGAGGTACCTATTCGATAACGAAGAAAAGGTTAAATCGTTGTTGGAGAAGAAGAAGAAGCTTGCAAGGGCTTACGACCAAGCCGTCTTCAACAAGAAGGGTGAATACAATTCCGGGAGGTTTACGCTATTGAGAGATGAACTACAATCATAGCATCTTCCGAGAGACATTTTTCTGCAAACTATTTTTGAGAATGGAGCGCTCATGAAAAACCCCGAAAGAATAGTTTACTCACTCTCTGTCGAAGATATTCAACACGTCGCACAAGATGTACTTGAAAGAGATCTGACGGAAAAGGAAATATCGCTCATTGAAGATTCCGTTGGTGACTACATTGATTGGTTTCAAGCAATCGAGAACGCCATCAGCAAACACATCCAACAAGACGTCGAAGAAGAATAGCATATCATGCCTCTCCAACTCTACAACACGCTCACTCGCAAAAAAGAAGAATTCAAACCCCTTCACGAAGGCTACGTCGGCATGTACGCGTGCGGACCGACGGTGTATGGGCACTCGCATTTGGGGCACGCGAAGACCTATGTGTCGTTCGATGTGATTGTTCGTTACTTGCGCTATTGCGGCTACAAGGTCACGTTCATTCAAAATATCACCGACGTTGGACATTTGCTCGGCGATACGAACGAAGGCGAAGATCGTTTGCTGAAGGCGAGCCGTCTCGAACAAAAGCATCCGATGGAAGTCGCGGAGTTTTACACGCGTAGCTATTTCGAGGACATGGACAAGCTGAACGTGTTGCGTCCAGATATTTCTCCGCGCGCAACGGGACACATCACGGAGCAGATTGAACTTATTCAGCAGCTTCTCGCGAAAGGATTCGCGTACGAATCGAACGGCTCTGTATATTTCGAGGTGAGCAAGTTTCACGGCTACGGAAAACTTTCGGGGCGAACGGTTGATGAACTCGAAGCGGGTCTACGACCTCGTAGAGGCGCTCGCGTGGAAGTGAAATCGGAGAAGCGTCATCCCGCGGATTTCGCGTTGTGGAAGAAAGCCGAGCCTGAGCACATCATGCGATGGAGCAGTCCGTGGGGTGTTGGATTTCCGGGCTGGCATGTCGAGTGCTCGGCGATGTCTATGAAATATTTGGGCGAGAGTTTTGATATTCACTGGGGCGGACTTGAGAATCAATTTCCTCATCACGAATGCGAGATTGCGCAGATCGAAGGGGCGACGGGGCATCAGTTTGTGAAGTACTGGCTTCACAACAACATGGTGACGGTCAACGAACAGAAGATGGGGAAATCAATAGGCAATTTCACGACGCTCAAAGACGCTTTCAAAAAATGGAAACCAGAAGTCATTCGGTTTTTTGTTTTACAGAGCCACTATCGAAGCACACTCGATTTCAGCAACGAAGCGGTTGATGCCGCAGGCAAGGGCCTGGAAAAACTGTACAACACAGTTCGCAATCTTCACGAAAGAATCAATGCGGCGGGCGACGCGGGCGACACTCCGGCAATTGATGTGTCGAGATACAAGTCGAATTTCCTCGCGGCGATGAACGACGACTTCAACACGCCTCAAGCAATTGCCGTGCTGTTTGATCTGAGCCGGGAAGTGAATTCATTGCTTACGTCGCCCTCGCTGCAGAAGTCACGGCTGCAAGAGATTGACGATGTTTACAAAGAGCTTGGAGAAAGCGTTCTTGGGTTGGACTTTGGGAGCGAAACGGCTTCCGTGGATGGCAGCACAATACTCAACGGCCTCATGGACTTGATCGTTGAATTGCGCAAAGATGTACGCACAGAAAAACTTTACGAACTTGCGGACAAGATTCGAGCCAGGCTGAACGGCCTGGGGATTGTGGTCGAAGACAAGAAAGACGGAACACACTGGCGCCGAGGCTGACATGAAACCGATTATCATCGCGCACGGGACGGTACTCACCTGCGATAGGAGCAATCGCTGCGGGCGTTACCATATCCTCGTGGATGGAGGACGCATTCTCGATGTCTCGGAGCGACTTGAGTTGCTGACGAAAGATCGTCCGGACGCGATGATCATTGATGCGAAGGGAAAGCTCGTTGTGCCGGGATTCGTCAATGCGCACTACCATGGGGCAAGCTTCTTGCTGCGCGAAGCAACGACAGGCATGCACTACGGATTCTGGAAGAACGACGCCTGCCTCAATCAAGCGACGACAAAATTCGTTCATCCATCAAGCGGAGACGATGTTTTTCGGGTCTATCAAGCTGCGTATCTCGCACATCTGAAATCGGGAACGACATGCGTCGGCGAGTTTCCGCCGTCGTTGGATGAGAATAGCTTCATCAGAATGGTTGAAGGCATCGAATCATCCGGGATCAACTCTGTCATCGCTCTCCAAAACTGGGAGCAGATTCGAAAAGCGCAATCATTGGGCGCAAAGCATCTGCGCACCGTCGTGAACCTTGGCAAAGAAGAGGATTTCACGGTATATAGTTTCGAACATTTGAGCAAGGCAGCAAAAGAACTGAAGTCGCCCTTGCTTGCACACATTGCTGAAACGAAAGAAGCCTGTGAAGTGATTCGGCAAAATTTTCAACGCGATCCTGTAACGGTTCTCAGCGCGTTCAACGTGCTGCACGCAAACACTGTTATTGTTCACGCAAACTATGTCACGGAGGAAGAGGCGCAAACGACAAAAGGCGCGAATGCCACAATCGTTGTTTGTCCTCGTTCTACCGCAGTCAAGCAAACGGGGTATCCGTCGCTTCGATATGTAGCAAAGCACAATGTGCGGATGTCTCTCGGTACTGATTGGGGCAACACGGAGATGGTCGAAGAGATGCGGTTTGTGCGACAACTACCGCTTGTGGTTGCCGGGTTGCGATATTTCAGCGCCGTTGAAGTTTTGAAAATGGCGACGATCAACGGCGCGGTTGCATTGGGTGTGTCCGGCGAGCTTGGTTCAATTGAAACGAACAAACGCGCTGACTTTGTCTTCTTCGATATTTCGAGCATTCGGCTTCCGGTCGTCCAGACAAATTCTGCGGAAGAATGGTCGAGACTTGTTGTTGAGCATCTCTCCACGGCCGATATCGCGGACGTGATGGTGAGGGGTGAGTTTAGAGTCCGCCATCGCGAGACGACCGAACGGGGTGAAAGGGCAACTGCGGAGGAGTTCCGGACGACACTCGCCAAATATTTCTTGCCGTCAACGGCACAAAGTCTCCAGCCTGCGACTGAGGCAAAAACCAACGTGCTTCCGTTTCTAACAGAGCGCCTCCCCTCAGATGAACAGGCTGGGAGCTTTGAGACGGGTTTTTCCCCATCCTCGCAGCCTGCGAAGATTTTGGAGATTGCTGCCGATACGCATCCACTTAAAGACCTGCCAAAACCCAGACGTGAGTCCATCAAACCGGAATTGCCCAAAGACGCCCGGCGCATATTCGGCGATGATGAGGAGTTTTAGTGCCGCTTGGAATTCCTCCTTCCCTTTGTTTATCTTTGCATTGGAATGCTTTGCATTGGAATGAAATCGCTCGATGAAGTGTTCTCAAAAGTGAACGAGGCATGTTCTCGATTTTGAACAATTGGGCTTCCAAGAAGATGAAGTCGAGTTTTTTAGCCCGAAATTTCCCCCAACCACCATCAAAATCAAACCACAGAACGGCTGCAAGTGTCGAACAGTTGGCATTGATGTTGCCGTTCATTTATCTACTAAACTTTTTTTAGGGAGAAAGGGAGGGTTCATCATGAAGAATCTTCTACTTGTATTGATGCTGGTCGCTCTCGGTGTCGTTGCTCCGGGATGTTACACGCAATTAGGCTCAACGCGCGACGAAGCAACGACAACGAGAGAGCCTGAGTATTCATCCCAGGAAGACCAGGATCGGAGCGATGCCGACAGCGACGAGTACAACGACGACGAATATGACTTGCGCCGCGATCGTTTGTACTGGGACTATTATTATCCAAGCGCGACGGTATTCTATCCCGCGCACGTGTATTCACCATGGCGGTGGCGTCATCAGTCTGCATTTCATGTTGGGTTCGGTTGGGGATATGATCCGTGGTGGAATTACTCCACGTATTATCCTTGGGTGTGCGGAACCTACTACCCGGCAATATACGCGGGCTGGTGGTATCCGACGTACGACCCGTGGTGGGGAGGTTATTATGGTTGGGGCGGACATCATGGTTATGGATACGGTGGCGGATATGGATATGGCGACGGAACGCGCGGTCGCGGTTCGGCGCGAACGATTGGCGTAACGCGCGACGGTGGCGGATCGCGCGGCGGTAACGGAGGCGGAGGACAATCGCTGCCGGGCGCGTACAGAAATGGCGGCGACAATGGAAGTCGCGGAGTTGGCGCGCCATCGGGCGGAGGAAGAGTCTCAACGGGACGAAGCGGTTCGGTTGATAATGGCAGAGGCAGTCGAGGCTCGCGCGAAGGAACGGTCTCTCGCGGAGGAAGCGGTCGAAGTGGAAGCGGACGTGAAGGTTCGCGTCGCGGTGAAGTGAGAACGCCTCCGCGACCTCGGGTGTATTCCGAGCCGCGGAGAAATACAGAGAGCAACAGCGGCGGTGGTTCGCGCGGCACCGATGGCGGCGAGAGAAATTCCGGCGGACGTTCATCGGGAGGGCGCGGATCGTACTCGCCTCCGGCGCAATCGGCACCTGCGCCATCAAGTCCACCGCCAAGCGCGCCTTCGGGCGGCAGTGGTGGAGAGAGAAGCAGCGGCGGTCGCAGTTCGGGCGGCAGAGGTCGGTAGTTTGTTTAACATCAAGGAGTACAGTTAGATTGAGTGATACTATGAAGCGATTAAGTTTAGTTGGAATGGTTGGAATGTTTATTCTTACCGCGAATAGCTTCGCACAATTTCCAGAAGACGCATTGCGCTTTGCAACGCCGGGTTTGGGCGTGGGCGCTCGTGCCGTCGGCATGGGCGGCGCGTACACAGGCGTTGCGAACGATTACAGCGCGCTGTTTTGGAATCCTGCCGGGCTCGCGCAGTTGGAGAGCGGTGAGTTCTCGCTCGGTCTTTCGCATGTGAATTACAAAGACCGGAGCGGCTACTTTAGCGCTCTGAATGATTTCAGCAACAATGCAACGAACTTGAACGCGGTCGGGTTGGTGTTTCCCGTTCCCGTGAGTCGCGGCAGCCTCGTGTTCGCGTTCGGGTATAATCGCGAAAACAATTTTGCGACGGGAATTTCGTACAGCCGTCTCAGTCCGGGCAGCATTGTGCAGGAATACGCGCGGGATGGTGATGCCGCTCCCCGCGACAATCAGGGAAAGATCGCGTACAATCTCGCGTATGAGTTGTACCTCGCCGACACCGCGAACGGTGGACGGTGGCTCAGTCCCTTGAAGGACCGATTGACGCAAAACGAAGAGACTCTTGAAGGCGGCGGCATCAGCAACTGGACGATCGGTGCGGGAGTTGACCTCGCAAAAAACCTTTCGGCTGGTCTCAGCCTTTCGTACCAAAGCGGCACGTACAAGTTCGACCGAAACTATACGGAGAAAGATGTTAACAACGTGTACTCCAGTTCTATCGAACGCGACCCGCAAAACTTTCATAGTCTTTCCATAGACGAATATGTTGAAAGTGAGCTTACCGGTTTCAGCGCGAAGCTCGGACTCATGTTTCGTCAACCGGATCGTTTTCGTTTTGGTATCAACGCAAAAACCCCGACGGTGTTCCGCGTGAACGAGCGGTTCGCCGGAGGAGACAATGCAACATTCACCAGCACGCGGGATTTTGGACAGACAACAACGCTTGATGCCATCGAAGAGACAACCGAATACGACGTGGCGACCCCGTGGGTATTGAGTGCCGGCGCTTCCGTGATCTTGAAAGACTTGGTATTGTCGGGTGATATTGAATACACCGACTGGACGCAGTTGGAATTTCGAAATGCCCCCGCGAAGACTCTTGAAAAAAACAAAGAGATAAAAAAGAAGTTTCGCGCAACGGCAAATTTGCGCGGCGGCTTGGAATACAACGCCGAGCAGTTGGGCGTGCGGTTTCGCGGCGGATTCATTTACAACACATCGCCATTCGTTATTGACAAAACCAGCGACTTCGATCGTAAGTACATCACTGGCGGCGTGGGAATTATGATGAGCGAAGAGACGATGCTCGACTTGAATTACGCGTACGGTTGGTGGAAAACCGACCGGGACGATTTCCGCGCCTTGAGCATCGTTACGGAAGACGTTCGGACGAATAATGTGAACCTGACGTTCTCATATCGCTTCTAACACGCGAGCAGTAGCGGATTGCAAGCGGAAAAGCGATTCGATATATTGAAGTCCGTTCCAAGTGAAATTGGGACGGACTTTTTATTTTCTTACCATTGGAGTCGCGTTGCCGTCAAGGCTTAAAATCATCATCGGCTTGCTGGGTGTCCTTCTCGTCTCCCTCACTGCGGGATACTGGTTCGTTCGCTATCAAATCCGAAAATCATTTCCCGAAACAGATGGAACGGTGACGATGGTAGGTCTGCGCGAGCAAGCGGAAGTCGCCCGCGACGATTTCGGCGTGCCGCGCATCTCCGCACGCAACGACCGTGATCTGATGTTCGCGTTAGGGTACGTGCACGCGCAAGACCGCCTCTGGCAAATGGACATGAGCCGCCGCATCGGGCAAGGACGCCTATCGGAAATTCTTGGAGAGAAGACCCTTCCGTTCGATAGGATGTTCCGCATTATCGGCCTGAGAAGAACCGCGGAAGAAATCGAAAAGCACATCTCGAAAGAATCGCACGCCCGGCTTGAAGCATATGCCGATGGGGTGAATGCTTTCATCGAAACGCACAAGGGAAAATACCCGGTGGAGTTTGACCTGTTGCGTTACGACCCTGAACCATGGCAGCCGGTGCATAGCATCATGATTGCTCGGCTGATGGCGTGGGAGTTGAATCTCTCGTGGTGGGTGGACCTCACACTCGGAGGAATTGTTGAGCGTGTTGGTTATGAGAAGGCGAGAGAGATTTTCCCCACATTTCCCAACGATGTTGCGCCCATCGTTCCTTCATCCGCATGGCAGAAGACAATGAGTTCGGCGCTTTCTTTCCTTCAAACAGCGCAGGACTATTGCAGCTTTCGCGGCATTGGCGGGACACTCGGCGGAAGCAACGCGTGGGTCGTCGCACCGACGAAGTCGCTAAGCGGCGCTCCAATTCTCGCGAACGATGTTCATCTTCAACTCACCAATCCTTCGAAGTTCTACGAAGTAACGCTCTCCGCGCCGGAGTACGACAATGTCACCGGCGGCTCCGTGCCCGGTATTCCCGGCGTTGTGCTCGGACATAACGCGCACATCGCGTGGGGACTTACCAACGTTATGGCGGATGACGCCGACTTCTACATCGAACAGATTGATTCAACCAACCCTAAGAACTACATTTACGACGGGCAGTCGCTGCCGATGAAGATTCGTGAAGAAGAGATTCGCGTGAAAGGCATTGATTCGGTCGAACGTGTCACGATCCGCTCAACGCACCATGGTCCCATCGTTACCGATATATCCACGACGCTGAAACGAGCGTCAGTTCCGTTTGTCGCGAGCATGCGATGGACGGGCTTCGAGATGAGCGACCAAATGGAAGCGTTTTACAAAATCAACACGGCGCAGAATTGGGATGCGTTTGTCGCGGGCGTGAAAGAATTTCCCGGACCGGGGCAGAATTTTGTGTATGGCGACACAAAAGGCAACATCGGCTACTGGTGCGGCGCGATGTTGCCGCTGCGTTCTCTGCAACCAAGCACGACGCTTCCCCTGGCAGGATGGACAAGGGAAACGGAATGGCGCGGCTTTGTGCCGTTCGAGCAGCTTCCACATCTTTACAATCCGCAGGAGGGGTTCATCGCAACGGCAAACAACAAGATCGTGGACGATGCGTATCCGTATCATATTTCCGATCTGTGGGAGCCGCCGTCGCGCATTCAACGATTACGCGCGGTCCTCGGTAAGGATGGCAAGTTTGAGTCGCGGGATTTTGAGCTTCTGCAAAACGACCAGTATTCGTTCTACGCGAGAGAGTTCACGCCGTACATCGTCGGTGCGTGCAACGGTCAGCTTGACGCGCGCTACGATGAACTGGTCATCACGTATTTCCGGAACTGGAATTTCACATTTGCAAAAGAAGATATTGCCACGGCGATTTACCAGCAATTCCTCACGCGGCTGATCAAAAATATCTACGAAGATGAAATGGGCGTGGGGCTTTTTCACGATTACCTTATTCTTGTCAACGTGCCGTTGCGCGTGACGCAGCGGCTTGTGCAGGAAGGAACGTCGGCATGGTTTGACAATATCCGCACAAGTCAGATTGAAACGAGGGATGACATCATCCGCTCGAGCATGAACGAAGCCGTCAACGCATTGCGCGAAAAGTTCGGTGATGAGACGAAGAATTGGCAATGGGGGAGGTTGCATCAACTCACGCTGCAGCATCCTTTCGGGCTGCAAAAGCCGCTCGACAAAGTCTTCAGCCTCGGACCATTTCCTTATGGCGGCGGCTCGACGGCATTGATCAGCGGTGAGTACAGTTTTACCGGTGTGTTGGATCCGAATGAATTCGAAAGCGCGTTCGGCGTTACCGTCGGCGCATCGTTCCGGCATATCGTGGATATGGCGAAGCCGAACGAGTCGCGCACCGTGTTACCGACGGGGCAATCGGGACAAGTGTTCAGCAAACATTTCGACGACCAGGCGGCGATGTACGTGAATGGCGTGTACAAGACGACGCGGGCAGATGGCGGCGGCAGCGTGAAGGAACGGTTGATGCTTTCTCCTGCCCGCTGACGCTAAGCCCTGAGCGAAGCGAAGGGCATCACTGGTTGAATGGAGATGAATCATGGAATTATGGAGTGAGATTCTTCGCTCGATTCGCTCGCTCAGAATTTAAGGGTGAACACGATTTTTTCAACAACGCTTCTCACGAAGCTTCGCGATGCACAGAGCGTTGTCGCCTTCACCGGCGCAGGCATTTCCGCGGAAAGCGGCGTGCCAACGTTTCGCGGCGACGAGGGAATATGGACGAAGTTCAAGCCGGAAGAGCTTGCGAACTTGGACGCGTTCATGCGTAACCCGGAGCTTGTGTGGGAATGGTACAAGGCGCGCAAGAAAGTTATATCGGAAGTGAAGCCGAACGCGGGACACGTCGCGCTCGTTGAGATGGAAAAAATGTTTTCGGTGTTCGCAGTCATTACGCAGAATATTGATAACTTGCACCGCCGTGCGGGAAGCAAGAATGTGTTTGAGCTGCACGGGAATATTGAACGAAACTATTGCATGAAGTGCGGAAAGAATTTCGCAAATGAATTTGTCTTGAGTGGTGAAAGAATTCCGTACTGCGAGTGCGGGGGGTTGATTCGCCCCGATGTTGTCTGGTTTGGCGAAATGCTTCCCGACGATGAATGGGGCGGAGCGATGCGCGCATGTCAATCCGCCGACGTGTTGTTGACGATTGGAACGTCGGGCGTCGTGTTTCCTGCGGCGTCGCTGCCGCTCGAAGCCAAGCGTGCCGGCGCGTTTATTGTCGAAATCAATCCTGAGCCGACGCCGCTGACGGATATTGCGGACGAATTCTTGCAGGGGAAGTCGGGAGAGGTGCTGCCAAGACTCGTTGAGCGGTTGAAATCGTGAGAGCAACATAAAAATGGAAAACGCGGATGACGCTGAAAAAGCCGCGAAAGAAACGCGGAAAAACACTTCGTGTTTCTCCAATTTTCTCCAAAAACCATCCGCGTTTCCATTCTTCCCTGCAATTGTAGATCAAAGGCATAGTCATGTCATCACCACGCCATAGCAACACCAAAATCGTCTGCACACTCGGACCCTCGACGAGTTCGGTGGAGATGTTGACACAACTGATCAACTCGGGCGTTGACGTGATGCGACTGAACTTTTCACACGGTACGCACGACGATCATGCGCGGACATTGACGAACCTTCGCGAGGCAGTGCGGCGGACGCGTGAGTTTGTCACGGTGCTGCAAGATTTACAGGGTCCCAAAATCCGCATTGGCGACTTGAACGTGCCGTTTATCGAGTTGCGGCAAGGGGAAAGATTCACCATCACGACCGATTCGGAGATTGGCGACGCCAAACGCGTGTCAACGACGTATGCGAGCCTCACGAAAGATGTTCACCCCGGCGACATGATCCTGTTGGATGACGGCAAGCTCCGGCTGCGCGTCGTCGAAGTGAAGAACACGAACGTGCATTGCGAAGTGATTGTCGGCGGAACGCTTTCTGCAAACAAGGGCATCAACTTGCCGAACGTCGCGGTGAGCACGCCGTCGCTGACCGCGAAGGACATCCGCGATCTTGAATTCGGCATCAAGAACGATGTTGATTACGTCGCGCTCTCGTTCGTGCGGACGGCGGATGATATTCGGATGCTGCGCAAGGAAATCATCTCGCGCATCGAGAAGTCGCGCTTCCTCCCGATTGTCGCGAAGATCGAAAAACCGCAGGCGGTCGCGAACATTGACGAAATAATTTCCGAAGCGGACGCGATCATGATTGCACGCGGCGATCTCGGCGTTGAGCTGCCGCCGGAAGACGTGCCGATGCTGCAGAAAAAAATAATCAGGAAGTGCAACGCGGCGGGCAAGCCGGTGATTATCGCGACACAGATGCTGGAATCCATGATCAACAACCCGACGCCGACGCGTGCCGAAGCCAACGACGTCGCGAACGGCGTCGTGGACGGCGCCGACGCGGTGATGCTGAGCGGCGAAACCTCGGTGGGAAAATACCCGCTGGAAACCGTGCAGATCATGGAGAGGATCATCCGGAAAGTCGAATCGGAGTTGTTGCACGTCAGCAAAGTTGCCGAGCACATTTCCGAGGGAGTTGTCAGCCGGCACGACGCGCTTGCGCGCGCCGCCTGCGTTCTCGCCGAGCAGATGAGTGCGGCAGCCGTCGTGTGCGTCACGCATTCCGGCGAGACGGCGAAATCCGTTTCGCGCTATCGTCCCCGCACGCGCATCTTCGCGATTACCGACCGACCGAAAATCGCGCGGCGGCTCAATCTCATTTGGGGAGTGCACGGCGTCGTGCTGGAAAACATCGAGGAAGACTCAGACAAAGCGTTGAAGAACATTCAAGAGAAGTTGGTGAACTCAGGGTTGATTCAGCGCGGAGAGTACATCGTGATTCTCGCGGGCCAGCCGTTCTTCGCGCGCGGCTCGACGAATTTTATCGAGGTGGAGAAAGTGGTGTGACCTTATTTCAGGAAGATCAACCTCCGCGACCCGCGCAGCATGTTCCCCCTCCCGAACGGTGTTGCTTCGATCACACAGTGATAGACGCCGCTGCTCAGTTCTTTCGGTCTCCATACAATCGCATGGGTTCCCGGTTGACGCTTCTCTTCTACAATCGTCTCGACTCTTCTTCCTAATACATCGAAGAAAGAAAGCCGCACAAAACTCTCTTCCGGCAAATCAAATCGAATCGTTGTGGACGGGTTGAAAGGGTTCGGATAGTTTTGATGTAATGTGAATGAGGTCGGAGCGGACTCAGTCTTGGCGCTCGTCGTGCTATTCACAATCGTGTGCGAAGCGAACTGCGTTCCGAACTCATCAACGAGCGCGAGCCGCACGGAGTCGCTGCCGAAGACGGTAATCTTTCCGAATGCGTTGTTGAATTCCGTCGTCGTTATTCCTTGCCCCCCTCTATTCCAAATGCGCAAGCCGAATGCTTGAAACACCGCGACGATCTGCGAGTTGGTGATGTCGAGTCCGCCTGCCATGATTTCAGGGAGTCCCGCGTTGGCGCCGTCATCCATCGCCGCGGTGTGTTGATCACCGCTGAGCACGATCACGTTTCTTATGTTGTTATTGCGGATGTGGTCGAGCACTGCCTGCACATCCTCAGGAAACCCGCACCATTTGTCGGCAAGTTCCATTGCGGCGAAGATCGGGCTGGCCGGCCCCGGCAATCCCGGCAGAGTAATGAGCGAGTCCTGGAGAAAAATTCCCAGGAAGATTGCAGTTGCCTGCGAGATGTTAAACGGAACGGAGCTGACGACAAACTTCCAAGTTGCTTGCGAATTCTGCAGCCCGTTCAAGAACCATTGCATTTGACTTTGTCCGACGCCCGGGGCATTTTCTCTGCCAAGGATCGAATGCCCACTCGGTGGAGAGAATTCCCACCGGTGTGTCACCGCGTTCTTTCTGAGCGAATTCAGATTCGGGCTTCGCTGTGCCCGCAAGTCCAGCATGAAGACATCAACATTTCCGAACGTGAATTTGTGGTAGATGCCGCGTGATTCATTCACCAGCGGGTACGTGGGAAAATTTTCCCTGTAGCCGCGTATGGAATTGAGCCGCCCCTGCGGCAATGCCTGGATCTCTCTCGCGATGAAATCCGTCCCGTATGGATTCGGACGAAACGGAACGGAGAAGCTCCCTGATGTTGCCGAAGCGTTATTGTTCATGTAATCATGGTCGTCGTACACATAATCCACAGGCGCATTCATGAGCAGCGTGTCCATCGGGTAACGGAGAACCGTTTTTGTTTGGTAGCTCTGTTGAACCTTTTGATAGTCCAGGCAAAAGAAATTGCTGTCGAATGGCATACGATCGGTGGTGTCGGGATAACCCCAATCGCCGATTTGAAGGAAAAATCTGGGCGAGGCTCGAAGAATTTCGCGGTACACTTTTCCCGGTGGGTTTGGCGATGGAAGAAATGGCCCGCTTTGCTGGCATGAGCCGAAGGCGAACGTGAATGTCGAAGAAGTTCCGGGAGTTGGAAATGTTGAGAACGAGCCGATGCGCGAGTGAGGGACGCCGTTCACCAACGCGCGATAATAGTAGCGCGTGTTTGGCTGCAAGCCCTCAGCGCGTACTATGACTGCAAAATTTTTCTCAAGCGTTGCGCGCTCCTGCGAGCTGAGAATCACGGAAGCGAATGTCGGCGAAAGCGAAAGTTGGCAGCGCACGCTGCTCGTATCATCGAGCCGGATCCAGAAGCGGGCAGCATCGTGTGTTACACCGCCAACAACGATCGCGTTGGTATTGGTTGCTGTGTACGAATGTGAGAATAGGAAAACGACGAGCGCGGCAACGCCGGCGCCGCGGCGGGCAGGGTTATGCATGAGGGGATTCTCCAATCTTCATTATAGAGTTATCGGCAGCACAGGAGAAATCTTCGCGGATCGTGGCGATGCGGGCTGGTGTGCTTAACTGAATGATGTTTCGCGCGAATCGTCTTCTTTGCACAAAGGAACGAACTCGCGTTCGTGAGTTTAGTCGGGGCGGTCTATGACCGTTGAGCGAGATTCCTCCGCAGGTCCGAAGGACCCCTTCGGAGAGTCCCTTTGGGAGAACTCGCGACCTCCATCGTGTCGGGGCGGCGAGATTCGAACTCGCGACCTCCTGCGCCCAAGGCAGGCGCGCTAACCGGGCTGCGCTACGCCCCGATGTTTCGGGAAATCAAAATACGAAACTCGGTGCGCGAAGGCAATCACTTTCTCCGCGAGAACCCAAATGCTTCTTCACGAGCTCGTGCCCTTCGAGTTCTTCGTGGAGATATGGGTAATGTCGCCCATTGAGGGGCTTACCGCCCGATCCCAATCGAGATGAGATTCGGATGAAACGGCAGAAGCCACGCGGTTGAGCGAGCAGACGCTCGCTCAGGATTGTACAAGGCGCTGGTTGCGGGCAACGAAGTGAGCGCGTAAATGATTGAAAAGCCTTCAGATGTTTAGGGGAAGGAACGTTGAAGTTTTGGGAAATGTGGAGTACGTTAGGATGATTCACTATATTGTTTTTGGACAAAAGGCATTGGAGTAAATGTGGATTGGCGGTTTGATGTTTTGCCGGGCGGCGAGTTGGTTCGCGAAGGATTGAACGACATTCAGCATGGAAGGCGGACAGCGGCGGCGTTCCTTGTTCTGGTCGGCAGTCCGAGATTGAACGCGCTTGGCTTCAACGTTCCGATGGATGAAGAGAATCCTGAACACGCCCTCTATGATCTCTTAGCAAGCGAGGAGGAAGACTCTGCACACTCGCGGTATAACGCGTTGGTTCGAGCATTAGTAAGTTTTGAACGAGCCGCCGAATGCGTCGCAAAATAGACGAAGCCTCTCTCCATGCGTTCATGCGCGCACTTGCACCCCATGCCGATACGCAGACACGCGTGTATTTCGTCGGTGGAGCTACTGCGGTGCTCGAAGGATGGCGACATGCAACGGTGGATATTGACATCGAGATGAAGCCCGAATCGAACTCGCTTCTCCGCGAAATTCAGCAACTCAAAGAACGCATGCAGCTGAACGTCGAGCTTGCCTCTCCCGCCCATTTCGTACCGGAAGTTCCGGGCTGGGAAGAGCGAAGCAAGTTTGTCGCACGCGAGGGCAACATTTCGTTCTACCATTATGATTACTACGCGCAAGCACTTGCGAAGATCGAACGGTCGCACACACGCGACGCCAACGATGTCGCTGAAATGCTTCGACGGGATTTGATACAGCCGAAACAACTACTCGAACTATTCACCCGCATTGAGCCGGAATTATTTCGATATCCTGCGGTTGATGGTCGCTCCTTCAGAAGAAAATTGGAAACTCTCCTTGCCAACTTCGAACAGAGAGGAAATCCATCAGAATAACAGCTTCGTGGCGTTTCAGTGCCTTCATGGTTAGAGCTTTTCCTTTTAGGCTTCTCTTGAAAACAACATGACCTCGTCCGCTTTCCCGCTTCGATGGACGTTGCATTTTTCGGAATGTCGAAATTCAAGAAAGGCGATGAGCGTGTGATGATGCTGAGAACAGACACTCGCTCAGGATTGCAAAAGCGTTGGTGGCAGGCAAAGAAATGACCGCATACACGATTGAAAAATCCTCGGATGTTTTCGAGAAAGAACAGTGAGAGCAGGTGATGGAGATTATGAAGCGAAGATGATGCGGTTGAAGTTTGCGGAGATGTGGAGTACATTTTAGACAGCCGCGCAGCATAACATGAGTAGCATGTATGTTCTCAAAAAGGCAGAACGTAGATTAGATTTTATTTTGTTTATTCCATTCCATAATTTTCTATTCAAGAAAACGGTTCAAAGACGTGAAGAAGAATTCCAAGGATGTACTACTTCATTAAGAGAAGCGAAGCATCAACTATCTGAATGCAAAGTAATAATAGAGGTTCAATTTGATTCTGCGCTTGCTCCTTTTTACGACACTGCTAAATATGCTTTTGAGAAACTCCAAACTTCTCAGTATTGCTGGGATGTTACAGCAAGTGTTCAGGTTGACCGTGTTAAAGAGCGGTCATATGCAGGTACATCAATTTTACGCAAACCTGTTTCCGTTAAACAATCTTCACTAGGTTTTGTTTCGTCGGAACATTCAGCATTCCACTTTGTGAATGCGAACGGCGCAGATTTATATTTATTCCCTGCTTTTCTTATAGCATTTGGAAGCGCAACAGATTTTGCTCTTGTTGATTATCGAGATTTATCAATCAAACTCTCTAATGTCAGATTTGTTGAAGAAGATTCCATTCCAAAAGATACTGCCATTATCGACAAGACTTGGAAATATGTTAATAAAAATGGTTCACAAGACCGTCGCTTTTCTAACAATTATGAAATCCCAATTGTTTTGTACGGCGAAATTCATTTTACTAGTTCTCAAGGACTTAATGAGGCGTATCAATTTAGCAATGCAGAATCAACAAGAGAATTTGTGGAATCTGTTTTGAAATACCAAACAGCAATTTCTAAATTGCAAAGTGCAGGCTAACCAGTCGCTCAAGCTGACGTGCAAACCGCCGACGCACCCAAAGTTTTGAGTGTCGTGAAACGAACATGCAACATCTTTTAGCGATAGTTATCAGCAATTCACAAATTAAAATCCAGCACGCTGGAACGTTTGCACGCAGCTTAGCCGCAGTTTGCGTCAAGAACACAACGTAGGAGGAAGTTATGGAACTGGGAGCTTTCTCTGTTAGTTTGGCTGTAAAAGATATCGAGGCGTCGAAGCTCTTTTACGAAAAGCTGGGTTTTACAGTTTTCGCAGGGGATCAATCGCAGAATTGGCTAATTGTGAAGAATGGCGCCCACGCTATTGGGTTGTTTCAAGGCATGTTCGATAAGAACATTCTCACCTTCAACCCGGGCTGGAGTAGCGATGCTCAGCAACTCAGAGAATTCACGGACGTTCGAGAGTTGCAGCGCCAGCTCAAAGATCGTGGCGTAAACATGATTTCAGAAGCAGACGAAAGCTCTACTGGCCCGGCGAGCTTTATGATTGTTGATCCAGATGAAAACACGATTCTGGTAGATCAACACGTATAGGCATAACAACGCCTTGCTGCGACGCGCCTGACGGCGCGCCGCTGAAGGCGAGCGTTAGGCGGCAAAAAAAAAACAGCGAAGAAATAATGAATGAAGCAGTCAATTGTGCATATCGCTCTGGTTGTTAGAGATTATGATGAAGCAATAGATTTTTATACGAATAAGCTTCATTTCACTTTGGTTGAAGATACCTATCAGCCAGAGCAAGATAAACGGTGGGTAGTAGTTTCTCCTCCCGGATCAATTGGAACAACATTATTACTGGCAAGAGCTTCGAAACCTGAACAGGAATCTTGCGTTGGCAATCAATCCGGAGGGCGAGTATTTCTATTCCTCAATACCGATGATTTTTGGAGAGATTACTACGATATGATTTCTAAGGAAATTAAGTTTGTGAGGCAACCTAAAAAGGAAGTTTACGGTATGGTTGCTGTTTTTGAAGATCTATATGAAAATTTGTGGGACCTGCTACAGCTACATGAAGATGATTCAATTTCTATGTGAGCCGCCTAACCTCTTTCAAAAAAGGAAAGAGTCCCCGCCACAGGCGGATCTTCGACCCGCCAGAGGCGGATCTTCGACAAGAGAAAACAATCCTCCCGCAACGAAGTGTCGTGTGCTCCTCACCTTGCTAACCCAAATCGTTTTGCGTACCTTGGAAATGCAATAGCGTCACCAAGCGGGTGCATTGAGCCAAGCGCTTGGTGATTTTGTTTCTTAGCGAGGAAAAACGTCTGCCTCAAAGACAGCTCTGTCGTGTGAGGGAATGGTGCGTTGCAAATGGTGAATTTGTACTGGGCTACGTTAATTGTCAATGGACAACGACCAATGTTCAATGGTCAATAAGAAGAACATAGCAATCCTCGGCTCCACAGGCTCCATCGGGCGAAGCACGCTGGAAGTCGTTTCGCATTTCTCCGAACGCTTCCGCGTACGCTATTTGACCGCTCACCGGAACATTGACCTGCTCGTGGAGCAGATCAGAAAGTTCAAGCCCCGCGCTGTCGTCGTGCTGGAAGAATGTAATGCATCGGTGCTGAGAAAGTTCACCAACGGCGTGACCGAGATCGTATGCGGTGAGGAGGGGGTGAATGAGATTGTTCAGCGAGATGATATTGACATCGTGGTGAGCGCGTTGGTCGGCTTTGCAGGGCTGAAGCCGACACTGAAAGCGATTGAAGCGGGGAAAGACATTGCCCTTGCGAACAAGGAAACGCTGGTTGTGGCAGGCGAAATGATCATGAGCGCAGTGAAGAAACAGGGCGTGCGCTTACTTCCGGTGGATAGCGAGCATAGTGCGATTTTGCAATGCTTGCGCGGTGAAAAGATTGAAGATGTGGAACGACTGATTCTTACGGCGTCCGGAGGACCATTCCGCAACCTCCCGGAGAAAGACTTTTACAATATCACCGTTGAGCAGGCGCTGAATCACCCGACGTGGAAGATGGGAAACAAAATTACCATTGACTCGGCGACGTTGATGAACAAAGGCCTGGAGGTGATAGAGGCACATTGGTTGTTCGGGCTGCCCGCGGAAAAGATTCATATCGTCGTACATCCGCAGTCTATCATCCATTCGATGGTCGAATTCCGTGACGGCTCGACAAAAGCGCAGATGAGTTTCCCCGATATGAAACTTCCGATCCAATACGCGTTGATGTATCCTGAGCGACCGCTTGCGCCGAACAAGAGGCTCGATTTCTCCGAGATGCGCCAGATGACATTTGAAGATCCGGATATCGAAAAATTCAAATGCCTCGGGCTTGCGTACAAAGCGCTTCAGATGGGAGGCGCCGCTCCGGCAGTGCTTAATGCGGCAAATGAAATTGCAGTACAGAAATTTTTGAATAAGGAATACTCGTTTGCAGCAATTCCCCGAGTCATCGAAGAGGCGTTGAACTCGCATATTCCTCTTCAGGATC
>JANNUB010000494.1:0-6386 GCA_031394795.1 Ignavibacteriota bacterium
GTCTTTGGTGATACACTTACGTACCGTTTGACGACCAGCTACAACAGTAGGATCTACAGAATCTCCAATACCACAACTCCAGCCCCCGGGACTGTGCCTGAATTCAGCAGAGTGCTCTATCAGAACACAATGTCGGCTGGAGTTACATTGGTGCCGGGTCGGTACTTCATAGACTGGCAGACGTTCACCGACCTCAACAATAGTCATTTCGTACCGACGGTCACCGTTCCGAATCGCCGCGGCAATCCCGCATGGAACGCGCGACAGCGGGCGACGAACGGGGTATGGTCAAATATTCTCGACACCGGCAATCCAAGCTCCGCGCCAGACTCAACGCAAGATTTCCCGTTCGTATTGATTGGTGCAACAGGCCCTGTTCCTGCGCACGATATCGGTGTTGCATCAGCAATACAACTTCCATCAGCGGATACCGTGCGGTTCCGTACGTCAGTGTGGAACTTCGGCGCGACTGCTGAAACAACATACAGCGTTCGTTGGGCTGTTGACGGCACAGTGCAATCAACAATCAACAACGCGCGCATCCTCCCCGTGGGCGGCATTGATACTGTTTTCCTCAACTGGACAGCATCAACTGCCGGCAGCCATACCTTGCGAGTATGGACGTTGCTCGGCACAGACGCAAACCGAACAAACGATACTGTTACGGTGAGGTTCAATGTTAGCGCGGGCTGGACGTTCAACAATTCCGGCACAGGCAACCTTCTCAATTCCGTCAAGGCAGTTGATCGCAATGTTGGATGGGCTGGAGGCAACGCCGGAACCGTACTCAGGACGGTCAACGGAGGAGCAACGTGGCGTTCTGTCGGGACCACGACAATCTCCGGAGATGTCTATGCGATTGAGGCGCTCGATAGTTTGACTGCATTCGTAACGACAACGCCGAGCACCACGCGTATCTATCGTACAACGAATGGCGGAACGACATGGACATCTGTGTTCACGCAAACCGGCGGCTTCATTGACGCCATCAAAATGTACAACGCAACTACCGGTATTGCCCTCGGCGATCCAGTCACAGGCAAATGGACGATTCTCAAAACAACAAACGGCGGCGCAGCATGGACGCGCATCGCAACTGAACCAACCGCGGTTGCAGGCCAAGCCGGGTTGAATAATGCGTTGGCTACATTCGACACGACGCACATCTGGTTCGGAACAACTGCCGGAACAGTGTATCGCTCAACGGACGCGGGCTTCTCGTGGACCTTTTCTGCAACAACCTTCCCCGGACAAGTTGATGAAGTTGCATTCAACGGTCCGCTGTTCGGTGTTGCAGGTGGACAAGATGCCGCATCACGCACAACGAATGGCGGTGCAACGTGGACCGCAATCAACATTGGCGGGACAGGATTTGTGCTCGGACTCTCCGCAACTGGAAATAGCGACTTCTGGGCAGCACAAGGAGATAATGTCTATCGCAGCACGAACCGCGGCGCCAATTGGGCTGTCTCCTACACGGGCACCATCGGAACGTTGCGACATCTGGACTTTGCGGTGATTGGTTCAACCACACGCGGCTGGACAGTCAGTGACAGAGGCGGAATCGCTGCAGGCCTGTTGACGCTTACTGGAGTGGACGACGGAAAAGACAAAGGTATCCCAACTTCCTTTGCATTGGATCAGAATTATCCAAACCCGTTCAACCCGACGACGACAATTCAATTCGCATTGCCAGTGAACGCAACGGTGTCGCTGAAAATCTATAATCTGCTCGGTGAGGAAGTGGCGGCGCTTGTTGACGAGAGCAAGCAAGCAGGCTATCATGAGCTGCAATGGAACGGACGCAACCAGTACGGCAGCAACGTTGCGACTGGTGTGTACTTCTACCGCATCGAAGCAAAGCCGGCGGATGGCGGACAGCCGTTTACAAGTCTGAAGAAGATGATTATGCTCAAATAATCTCGAGCATCGTCTAAACGACAAAGACCCGGTTCTCCTTAGGACCGGGTCTTTTCGTTTGTAATGAATACGGTTCTAAAAATATCTCATCTGTATCAGCGGCACTCTGATGCGTCGTTCAGCGCCGGTCTTGAAATCAACATCAACTTTCGCGTGACTCGAATGCGCGTTCGTATCCAACACCACTTCGACAAAAATAAGCACCGTGTTGTTGGCTGAGACAGACGTCGAGTAACTCAACTTCACCAGCCGATCAACCCACGCGCTGTTGCTCGAAGAAGTTCGATGCTCATCAATCAGCGTTTCGCTCGGTCCGAATTCCCAGTAGTGCTGATGCAGGCGGGAGGAGACGCTCAACGTAATGTCTGCATCGGTGTTGGTGTACCAGTGATCGTGTGCGGAGATTGCGAACTGGCCTTTGAAGTCAACGTAAGCGTCCACCAAAATATTTCCCGCTCTCGGCGGCGTAAATTGGAAGACTAACGTTGTCAAACATGGCAAACCTGCAGTCGCTTGTATTCCCCAGCCGCTCCCCTGCTGGCTCACCTTAAGGTTCATCTCCCCCAATGCAAGGTTGATGCCTCGATCAAGACCGGAACAATTCGTGCCGAAGCCATCAACCGCCGGAGGCTTCACGTCGAACACATTTGGGTCCGGAGGAATCTCCAACACAAGTCCTCCGGGCAGAATCGGCGGTCGCACCAACGCGAGAAACTTCTTGTGCGTCCGCTGCAACTCCTTCGCCTCCGCCGCAGTGTCCTTGAGGAGAGCCTTGACGTCAACGCCGATTGCTTTCAACTCCTTCTGCACGACCGAATCCGTCAAGCCTAAGGCGCGGTGTTCCTTTTCAATCATCTTCATCCGCGCCTTGTCGTACGCCTCCGTCGCTTTTCGATGCTGTTTGAGTTGTCGCAACAGTCTTTCCGCATTTGCATCCATGGTATGTTCCTCCATGTTAGTGAATGGTTGGATTATTTATTCCCCCATCTCACAATGTGATGACCATACCGTTATATCGTTAGCCCCTTTTCGTACCGTGCGATCCATTCTTGCGGAGTGACTTTCGCCGCCAATTCTCCAATGAGATTGTAGGGAATCTGATAACTCATCCCTTCAGAAAAACCCTTCGGAAGTTTTTCAAAATCACTCTCCGCAATTCACTCATCGCCTTCTTTCTCTCTTCGGGGAGAGAGTCAACGTACTCTTTTGGCGTTGTGGCTTTTGATTGCATGATGGCTCCGTAGTGATTGTGTTGCACATCCCCACAACGTCCGCATTACGGCTTCAGTGGCAGAGCCACCGCAATCCGCCTGCGGCGGACAACTTCGAGATGTTCAGCATTGAGCGCGCCGTGCATTAATCGTTCAGGCTCCAATCGTAGTCGAGATTGTCAATGTCAATGTCTTTTTCGTTGGCAAGCAACTTATCGGCGGTTTCTTTCGGTACGAACCGGGCGATGAACTTGATGACCGTCCCTTTTTCCTTGCCGAAGCCCTTGTCTCTTTTGAAATCCTTCTCGAACCAATTGAAAATATTCGAGAGCATCAGTTGTTTCTTTTCAAGGTTGTCGAGCCTATTCTTTTTCGTATCGCTCAAAAAAATCTTTCCCTGCTCATCCAACTGCTCGCTCAATTTTTCTCCCGTAAACGCCTCCGACCGAAGTTGCGGACAACTCTTTGCCGCGCACACAATCGCGAAGTGAATGCGCGCATCGCGATACTCGCGGATAATGTCGTTCTCAATATCATTCAACGACATCTCCGTCTTCCCGTTCATCGTCACGAGGTCTTTATCCCAAATCGTTTTCTTGAAAATCGTCCCGATGACCAGGTCGGCACCCAAATCCTTGATGCTCTTCAGCGGATAGTTGTCAATCACCACCTTCAGCGTCCACGCGTTGTATGCGTTAATCCAAAACGCGAGCCGCTCGCTCGGCGCAATCGAAGCCGTGTCCATTGTTTTGATGTACTCGATGTATTGTTTGATGCGGTCGTCCGCCTTGATGGCTTTATAATTGACGACGCCATTCTTCACATGGTCTTTGAGAATGCCGTCGAGGAGTGTATGATCGGGCTTGAGATTTCCTGCCGCGAAGAGATTCATCGAGACTGCGACGAGTGTGAGCAACGCGAACGCTGCGATACGAACCGGGGAGGTTTTCATAGAACGATTCCTTTGGTTTACGATAGTGAATTTGATTGATAAAGGAAACTGATTGTTATCAGGAATACGAATTCGGATTGCGTTCAGATTTGCTTCGAGACTTGGATTTCCTTGATGATTTTTTGGAGCGGCATCTTCGTCCCGTGTGTAGACCGCAAGAAGTTTCGCATACGCTTGATTTTCTATTGGATTCTCTTTAACATTAGCCACGTTCTTTTACAAAGGGCAGAGCCTCTCGCTCGCAGGTTGTTTGCAGGCGGAAGTGGTTCTGCCCTTTTTTTTCATCGTTGATAGAGGAGGGTGGCTATGGAATACTTACAACGTCTCACCAAGATCGGGCGCCGTTCTTTCCTAAGACTTCTTTCTTCCGCGGGGATTGCGGGGATTGTCCTTCCAAAGCGTAGCGTAGCAAATCTGCTGCTGACGAATAGCAGGGTGATAGTTGTTACCGATGCGCAGGCGACATCAGGAAGCACGATAAACTCACCTGTTGTTCGGATTATGGTTAACAGGGGAATACGCTCGCTTGCACAAATCACTGATGTCGGTGAAGCGTGGAAATCCTTGTTACCAGGAATAAGCGCGAGCAGTAAGATCGCAATCAAGGTAAACTGCATCAATTCCTCCTGTCCAACACACCCACCAGTAACCAACGCCGTGCTGGATACTCTGAAGCAAATGATGTTTGAGGGATCTCCGTTTCCTGAAAACAACATCATCATCTTTGACCGTGCTGAAAACGAACTTCAGTCGAGTGGTTATACAATAAACACCGGCACTTCGGGAGTCAGATGCTTCGGGACGGAGTCCACTGGCGTCGGATATTCGACGCAGAACCACAATGTGAATGGCTCGTCCCAAAAGCTGAGCAGAATTGTCACAGAGATGTGCGATTATCTGATAAACATCTCCGTGCTAAAGAATCACGGTGACGGTGGAGTAACCCTTTGTTTGAAAAACCACTATGGAACATGCAACTTGCCTGGCAATATGCACGGAGGCGATTGCGATCCATACATCCCGGCCCTTAATGCACTCCAGCCGATTAGGACCAGGCAGAAGGTAGATATCATTGATGCACTGTATGGGATTAGATCCGGTGGACCCAGCGGACCTCCTCAGTTTGTAGCAAACAAACTGATCATGAGCACTGACATTGTCGCTGCGGATTATTGGGGGAGAAGAGTTTTGCAGGACAACGGCTGCACGACAACAGGCCGAGCACACCATATCGATACCGCTGCAACGACGTATGGCTTAGGCACAAACAATCCAAATCAAATGGATGTCATCAATCTCTCGAATCCAAGCAATGTTGAGGAAGAGGGAACTGATGCGCCTGTCGGATTTGCACTGTATCAGAATTATCCAAATCCTTTCAATGCCCAGACGCGAATTCGATTTGAGATTCCGCGATCAACCGGCGTGACACTCAATATCTTTGACGACGCTGGAAGGATAATCACCACGTTGGTGAATAGAAGTTTTTCAGCGGGAACCCACACGGTGGTTTTTGATGCAGGCAATCTGCCAAGCGGTGCTTACATCTATCAACTCAAAACACCTGAAACAGTCCAGACTAAAAAGTTGCTCCTTATCAAATAGGTCCTATGAGGACAGATTGAATTTCTTAACACATATCGGAAGAAGGGAAGGCTTACGTATGAAATCATTCATCTCAATATCAACGCTACTCCTCTTGACGCTATTGGCATCGTGCAAGAAAGACGCTGGAACTGAAACCCCGGCAAAGACTATTGAAGACTATTTGGTGAAGAACAATGAAATCACCGGGTGGACAGTTGGGTCCAACAAGTGGACGGCAAATAACATCACTGAGCTTACGAATCGAATCAACGGTGCCGCTGAGATCTATCGCCGTCACGGGTTCGTTGAAGCCGCATCTCAAGAATATCGGGGAACTGTAAACAGCAACCAGGCGGTGTTGAAGCTTACGGTTTTCAATCAGGGGACCCAAGCCAACGCGTCATCGCTGTACAACGATCCGGACGTCGGTTTCAGCGGAGCGCTCACATGGATGAATGGTGCAGGAGAAGCTGCACATTACTTACGAAACGCCGGACTTTCACAACAACTGTGCTTTTATCGAAACAACTTCTTCGTGCTCCTTGAAATCAGCCAGGACACGGAGGAGAGCTTGAACATCGTGAAGCAATTCGCACTGAACGTCGACGCCAAAGCGAAGTAATCTCCCATGGACAGAAGAGAGTTTCTTCGCGCGTCGGGTGTATTGCTTGCCGCTCAACTTTCCGCAATGCAGTATGCGATGGGGAGAAGTCTTT
>JANNUB010000029.1:0-2081 GCA_031394795.1 Ignavibacteriota bacterium
GAGGAACAGCGCGTAGTTCACGGGGCGAAGATACATGCCGTGGATGCCGACCTCGGCGTCGTCGTACGCGTGATCGTTGACGACGAATTCGAACGATGAATGCCAGAAGTTCGACCAGTCTGCCGAGAGTGACGTGCCCACAGCTGCGAGAGTGCGCGCGCCGTCCCAATTCCATCGCGCTTCGGTTGCCAAAGAGGCTGCCCAGCGAAGGAGCGGTCCCTCGGCGTTCGGCTCGCGATAGATCAGCTGGGCATAGCCGCCGTGATAGCGCGGCTCGTTGAAGAAACCGAGATCGTTGCTGTTGAAATTCGCGCTGAAAAAATTGTACGACAACGCATAGAACCAGTGTTCAGCGGTGATGCGCGAGAACAACAGCTTGCCTGCGCCCCCCTCGGGATTCGTGCTCTCATCCGAAGCGTGCACACCTGCGACATATCCGTCCAGCGCGTAGTCGCCGTCGGAGATTCGTAGGTTCCAATCAAGCCCGCCGCTGAAGGCAGGTTGAACGCTCTCCCGTCCCGCAAGTGTCGCGATCATACCAATCCATGAGTTGTCGCCGAATTCTTGTTTCGCGCGAAGAACGTTGTACGATGCGGTCGGCTCCGTCGTCATCGTTGTCCCTATGCCCGCGCTGTCCCTCACGACGGCATTCTCTTCGTCGGTGACGCTAGCGAGAAGTCCGAGCGAGAAGCCGCTTTCCGTTCGTCCCGTGACTTTTGCCGCGCCGAGAATCGTTGTCGTGGGCGGGTTCTCTTCAACGCCGGGTAGCGCGCTCACGAAGTAACTCCCTTGCGGACGTTGACCTACGCGACGCGAGAAGAATAATCGCAGCGGCGTATCGTCGGCGGAATTTCCAAACTCGAACAATGATGCGCCTTCGACGAAGAACGGACGCTTCTCGGGATAGAATGTTTCGAAGACCGTGAGATTGAGAATCGCTTGATCAACTTCGACCTGACCGAAATCGGGATTGAACGCGGCATCGAGTGTGAAGCTGCGGCTAATGCCGTACTTCACATCGAGTCCCGCGCCAGCGCTTCGGTCGGAACGATACGGCCGCACGGGCGATGCGGTTTCAAATGCCGCGCTGCCGGAAACATATGGAATCAGACTCAGGTTGAGCGGCGGCGAAATTTGCTCGATGCCGCCAACGTGTCCCCACTTGTCAATCAACAAGCCCTCGGTGCTCGGCACCATTACCCATTCGTCGGTCTCTTGCTTTCGGCTGATGTAGCGCCGAAAATTTATTCCCCATTCATACTCTCTGTTTTCTTGCGGTGTGAAACGAATCGCGTTGTAGGGAATCTCAAACTCCGCCGACCAGCCGTCGCGATGGCGCGCCGTCCTCACGTCCCACACTGCATCGTAGTGCGCGTCGTACGCGTTGCCGCTTTGTGAAAGGAATCCATCGCTCTGCACTCCCGCGAAGTTCGTTGTGAACGCGAACGCCGTTTGATGGTCGTGGTATGAATCTATTTGGACGGTAAACCGGTCCGCTTCCGAGGTTCTGTCGCGACGAGTGAGCTGCGAGACGATTCCACGCGGGTCGCGGTCATAGCAAATCACGCCGATGTACAGCGCTTTGTCATCGTAGAGAATGCGGACGGAGGTGCTTTCGGTCGGCGCTGCGCGTTCTTCGGGATAGAACTGGGTGAAATCGAGCACCGGCCTCGCGTCGCGCCATTGCGCGTCGTGCAGCAAACCGTCAATAACGAGCGGACGGTTGATGCGTTCTGCGCGAATGACTTTCGGCGAATACCCTGCGAACGCGATGCTTGCAGTGAAGAAAAGTAGGTGGAGCGTCCCTGTTCGTGACATGACTGAAATTGTAAGGGAATGCAAACGACGCTTTTGTGCTTCAAGATAAGATTCATCGTAACACAAAGCAACGGGACAGCTGTGGAGATTCCCCAAATTAAAAAACGAAAAAAGCTTGCCATGAAGACACCAAGACTCGAAGGTTTCACAAAGTTCTTTTGGGTTTTGTCCCTACTCTTAACGAGGTACGAGAAAACTCTTCTATCACTTAGGAGAAGTTTTCTTCGTGAATCCTTAGTGTCTTCGTGCCTTCGTGGCTATTT
>JANNUB010000059.1:0-23707 GCA_031394795.1 Ignavibacteriota bacterium
AGGATATCTTTGCACAACGAGTGGATGCAAACGGGAGTATTCACGCAGGATGGATCACTAATGGCGTGGGCGTTTGTACGTTTTCACACGCGACCTGCGCTATTAATATTGACCGTTGTAATCAACGAAGGCCCCAGATAACAAGTGACGGAATTGGCGGTGCAGTCATCGCGTGGACCGATGATCGTTTCGGTGGTGAGGCTGGTGGTTTCGGCATTCAGCGGATTGACGCCTCTGGCACACGTAAATGGACACCAGAAGAGGGATTTTCTCTGTTCCCTTCGCCAACGTCCAACGGCAATAATGTTCGACTCGTAAGTACTACATCTGTTGGTGCTATTGCAGTTTGGGGTGATGAGAATACCGCCCCCCCAGGCGGATTACTCTGTGGGGGCGGCTCAACACAAAGCCGTGCGCAACGATTTGACTCTTCCGGTATTCGTCAATGGCCAACTCCCAGCACAGCCCCTGCTATTTGTGTTGTCACGTTCAATAATATCCAATCATGGTATGAGATCGCCGCCGATGGTTTCGGAGGGGTTGTAGTATTCCTCGCAGACAATCTTATGGTGGGCCTGACCACTTTCTTCGCTCAACGCATAGATCCTTCAGGCAATATGCCATGGATGACACCTGCGGGCAAATCTATCGTTAACACAAGTCGTTTTATTAGTGAGTTTTCAGCGTTTTCTGAGTCCTATCCAGTCGTTGGCACTGCAGGCGATGGTTTAGGCGGGGGTGTGATTGCGTGGACGGACAATCGCGATGAGGCGAATAATGGTAAGGACATCTTTGCACAGCGACTCTTGAACTCGAACGGCGACAGGCGGTGGGGAGACGAAGGTGCCCCAATCTCAACAGCAGAAGGGAACCAAAGGCGTCCGCGAATCATCAACGCCGGTAACGGAGGACTGATTGCTGTATGGGAAGACAGCCGCGACTCTTCCGAAAGCGGAAGTGATATCCATGCCCAGCGCATCAGACTGAATGGAACTTTGGGACCGCCGGACAACACTCCACCCACTTGTTTGTGTTGTGGTTTCAGGGCGGGGCCGCCAAAGCAAATAGAAATCACAGTGCAAGACAGAGAGAGCGGCTTAGCTTCGGTTGCGGCTGTTACCCTGACAAATGCAATATTGAAGCCCCTGACATTTACGATCGGAACAACAAATGCAGTCATGGTCACGGTAGAGAAAATAAATCAGGATCAGAGGGCGACGGCGGTGCTGAGAGTGACTGACGTTGATGGCAACTCCGTTACGTGCGACCCGGTGTACACAACAATCTCCGCAGCGATTCCGCAAACGTTCGGGCTTGGCGCGAACTATCCGAATCCATTCAACCCAACGACCAAGATCAACTTCAATGTTGCGCGCTCGGAAACTCCGACGCTCGTGACGCTCACCGTGTTCGACATCTTGGGTCGGAGAGTGCGGACCTTGGTCGCCGAGCAGATGCAAGCAGGAGAATTCTCCGTGGAGTGGGATGGCAAGAATGATAACGGTATGGATGTTCCAAGCGGCGTGTATCTCTATCGGATGGTCGCCGGTGATTTCAACGCGTCGAGACGAATGACGTTGACGCGGTAATATGAAGGTCTACGACCTCGTAGAGGGTGACGGTCACCTCAAACAACACACATCACTAATCACAAAAGGAAGTACAATGCAACACTACGTGAAGCCAACGGTCATCACCTACACTGAGGAGCAGATCCTCAAACAGCACGAAGTCTGCGCGTTCAGTTTCTGAGCAGCTTTGGCTCATGTTTCAAATGCAATGCCGGGCGGAGCCATACTCCACGCAACGTGTAGATGACCGTCACCTGCAGGGAGACGCGCGGGGAGGTGACGGTCATCTGCCGACGCTATGCCGATGACGCGACAAAGCCAATAAATTCGTACACTTAACCACCCCCAAAACAAAACACTACCTGCGAAAGTGTTCGATCGAATCGCTCTCGGAATCGAATCCTTACGATGACCTGCTGGAGGAGACATCAGCCTGACCTTGCTCAATAACAGGAGTAGATTGACTCCACTTACCTCGAATCACCTGGCAAGAGGTCTACGACCTCGTAGAGGAGTCCATCTACTAAGACTGGCAGCGCTCGCGCTTCTGATTACGTTTATCGTTGTCACAAACGCCCATTCACAGAACCTTTCTTCATCGCCTTCCTCCTTGCGTCGCCACCTCGGTACTTCCGGGGTTCCCCAAAGGGGTCCTTACGGACAGTGGGACGAGTTCGACCTGCTCTATGAAGATCGTTTCTTTCACATCAACAATCGCGGACTGACGCGCGTCATTGTTGAAGTGAATGGCTTCCAGTTCAGATTGACGACCAATCCCGTCGAGTTGCGTCAAGGCGAGAACATCTATCTCATCAAGCAAACCGGCGCTACGAATATTGACATTCTGCCTGTGCTGTCTCGTTCTATTCAGAATCGGATGCGCCTTGAAGGGAGAGGTCCGACAGGAGCGGATGCTGACATCATTGTTGGAGATTCCTCGCTCATTCCCGTTGTTGTTGATACGATTCACTACGTACTGAACATCGTGAGGCTGCCGCAAACGATCGAGCTCTCTCAGAACTTTCCGAATCCGTTCAACCTTCAGACCACGATCGTCTATGAAGTTCCTCAAAGTCTCTATGAAGGCGCCGACGTGCAATTGATTATCTACGATCTGCTCGGTCAACGTGTACGCACGCTGGTGAATGACAAACGTTTTCCCGGTCGTTTTACTGTTGTGTGGTATGGAGTGGATGACGATGGCAATACCCTTGCCAGCGGAATGTACATTTATCGTTTGTCCGTTGGAGATCGCACTCAAGCTAGGCGGCTTGTTCTGTTGAAGTAGTTTCTTCGCTTATAGAAGTCCACACGAAAAGCCCAAGAGCGGACACAAAGACACGAAGACTCGAAGGAAACACCAAGAAAAAACTTTGTGAGCCATGGTGTCTTCGTGACTTCGTGTCTATACATGGCTTTTCATCTGAGTCTCTGGCACACCCATGAACACACTTGCACAATTCGAATCGCTGCTCGATCTCCTTGGTTCGAGAAAAACTCCGGCGCAAATCTCGGTCGAAGACTGGGAAGGAATCGTTGATCAAAGTCTAAGGCATGGCGTCGGGACGATTCTCCTCAAACGATTAGAAGAAGGAGGCGAAATAGCGAACGTTCCCGCCGAGCCTCGCCGGAAGCTGGTTGCTGAGAAACTTCGCATCGCCGTTGAAAACACAAAGCTGTTCGTCGAGCTTGCAGTGGTGCTGAACGCATTTCGTGAAGAGAACATCCCTGCGGTCGTTTTGAAAGGTGCGCATCTTTCCGAACTCGTCTATGGGAATATCTCCCTCAGACCGATGGACGACATTGACCTTCTTATCAAGAACGATGATCTGAGAAAGGTCGAGAAAAAGTTTGCCGCGTTGGGATACCTCCAGTCCGAGGATGATGCCAATCGAATGAGAAGCGTAGATCCGCATCACTTGACTCCGTTCAGAAAGGAAGGATGCAAGCCGATCGAGGTTCATTGGACGCTTCCCTCGATGGATGCCGCTGGGGTTGAAGGATTTTGGGAGAGAGCACGGCGTGTCGAGATGGCTGGCTGCACGGCGCTCATTCTTTCCCCCGAAGATCTCCTCATACATCTTTCGGTTCACGCATCGCTTCATCATCGGTTCGGCGCTGGGCTTCGACCTTTGTGCGATATTGCTGCTGCGATAGACTGCTACCGCGATGCGTTGGATTGGAAAAAACTCCTCACGCAAGCGCGCGCATGCGGTGTGGTGAATGCCACGTATCTCACATTATATGTTGCGCACGAGCTGGTGAACGCGGATGTTTCCCAGAAGGCGCTACACGCTATGGCGCGCAGGAATTTTGATCCCGCGTTGTTCGAGTGGGCTAAGCAGCAGATATATACGCGAAGCAAAGAGATTTCCGATCCGTCCGGTATGTCTCCTCGTCTTGCACGATTGCTTGGATCCGGTTCGTACAAAGAGAAATTGAGGAAATTATTGGGTGCAGCGTTTCCGCCGCGCGATCAGATCGCAAAAATGTACAGTCTCAGTAAGGACTCTCTTGGAGTGTACGTCGCGTATGCTTGGCGATGGAAAGACTTGCTCATCTTACGAGGAGGTGTAGTGTTGCGCTTGCTGCGTCGCGATAAAGAAACTTTGGCGAAGGCGGAGATGTATCAAAAGTTGGTGGACGAGAAGGAAGAGTAATCGCCTGATTTCTTCCTTGTAGATGGACTCCACTGTGGAGTCCATCTCACTCGACTCTCAGTTCAAGAATCTGTACGCGTCAATCGTCAGAAACTCTGCGAACTCTTCTTGCATCACGAGCTGATTGAACAATCGCAGCGCAAGCTCGAAGCGCTGCGAGTGTACGAATTCATGCCCGAGCAGTTCTTCGATCTTCCGGATCTCCTCAGGGAGAATTGCTCGATACAACTCCGGCGTAATTTTTCTTCCGTCGGCGAGCGTTGCATGTTTGTGATGAATCCATTGCCACACTTGCGAGCGGGAAATCTCCGCCGTCGCCGCATCTTCCATCAAGTTGTAGATGCCGACCGCACCCGAACCATCGAGCCATGCCGCAAGATACTGTAATGCAACGTTGATGTTGTTTCGCAATCCAACTTCGGTAATGTTCCCTCCTGCGATGTCGAAGTTGAGCAAGTCTTTCGCAGTTACATGAACATCTTCTCTCATTCGATGCTTTTGGTGAGGCGCAGAGCCGAGCACCGCATCAAAAGGCTTCTTTGCCACGGCGACCAGATCGGGATGCGCGACCCATGTTCCGTCAAAGCCGTCGTTCGATTCGCGCACTTTGTCCTCCGTAACTTTTGCAAGGGCAATCTCATTCACCTTGGAATCTTTTCTGCTCGGAATGAACGCCGCCATTCCGCCAATTGCGTGCGCGCCGCGCTTGTGGCAGGTTTTGATAAGCAACTCCGTGTACGCTCGTATGAACGGGACCGTCATCGTCAGCTGTGAACGATCGGGCAACAAGAAGTCCGGCCTGCCGCTGAACTTCTTGATGACACTGAACATGTAATCCCATCGTCCGGCATTCAATCCGACGATGTGATCCTTCAGCTCGAAGAGAATCTCCTCCATTTCGAACGCGGCGAGAACCGTCTCAATCAAAACTGTGACCTTAATGGTACCACGTGGAATTCCAAGCTCATCCTGCGCGAGATTGAACGCGTCGTTCCACATTCGTGCCTCGAGATGGCTCTCTATTTTTGGAAGATAGAAATACGGGCCGCTTTCTCGATTGAGCAAATCTTTCGCGTTGTGGAAGAAATACAACCCAAAATCAAACAGCGAGGCTGACATTGGCTCGCCATCAACAAGCACATGCTTTTCCTCCAAGTGCCAGCCTCGTGGACGGATCAGTAGGACGGCTGTCTTTTCATTCAAACGATACTGCTTTCCTTCTGGAGTCGTGAGAGAAATCGTCCGCTCGACGACATCGCGAAGATTACGCTGCCCTTGGAGGACGTTCATCCACGTCGGCGAGTTTGCGTCCTCAAAGTCTGCCATGAATATATTCGCGCCGGAGTTGAGCGCGTTGATCATCATCTTTCGCTCGACCGGTCCGGTGATTTCCACGCGCCGGTTCTGCAGGTCAGCCGGAATGGTTCCGATTTTCCATGAAGCATCTTCGCGAATGCCGCGCGTGTCTTCGAGAAAGTTCGGCATCTCGCCAGCATTGAGTCGCGCTTGTCGCTCGGCGCGCTTTGCCAATAGTGCTTTGCGCGTTGCGCGAAATTGTCGCTCGAGTTTCGCAACAAAGGCAAGAGCTTCAGGCGAAATGATATCGGCGAACTCCGCGCGATGGTTTCCCCGAAGCTCAATATCCCGTTGGATTGAACTCACCACTACGTCGTGCATACGTTCTTTCCTTCCCTGCTGAGAGATCATCATGAGTTCTTTGCAGTAGAGTAGAACTGGGCTGTCTCAGTCGATCCGGCAAGCGCAGTTGTCGAAGCTTTTCCGCCCGACACAACTTGTGTCACGAGGTCGAAATACCCGGTGCCGACTTCGCGCTGATGCTTCGTTGCGGTGTAGCCCAACACTTCACTTGCGAACTCGCCTTGTTGCATCTCTGAATACGCCGCCATACCGCGTCGTTTGTAATCGTGCGCCAGGGTGAACATGCTGTAGTTGAGTGCGTGAAAACCCGCAAGCGTTACAAACTGGAACTTATATCCCATCTTGCCCAGCTCTTCTTGGAAGGTTGCAATGGTTGTGGTGTCAAGTTTTTTTGCCCAATTGAAGGAAGGCGAACAGTTATACGCAAGGAGCTTACCGGGATATTTCTCATGAACTGCTTCGGCAAACTCTCTTGCTTCACCCAAATCGGGATGCGAGGTTTCGCACCAGATGAGATCGGCATACGGCGCGTAGGCGATGGCGCGTGCGATTGCGGCTTTGATTCCACTCTTCACGCGGTAAAATCCTTCCGCAGTTCGCTCGCCCGTGATGAATTCGTTATCGCGGGGATCAATGTCGCTTGTTAAGAGATTCGCGCTGTCTGCATCGGTGCGTGCAATGATAAGGGCGGGAACATTCATGACGTCGGCTGCGAGACGGGCGGCGATGAGTGTGCGGATGAACTGGCCGGTCGGGACGAGTACTTTTCCGCCAAGGTGTCCGCATTTCTTTTCGGAGGCGAGTTGATCTTCGAAGTGAACGCCCGCCGCTCCGGCTTCGATCATCGCTTTCATCAGCTCGAACGCATTGAGCGGTCCGCCGAATCCTGCTTCTGCATCGGCAACAATTGGCGCGAGCCAATGGATGCCGTTGACTCCTTCGGAGAAATGGATTTGATCTGCACGAAGGAGAGTGTGATTTATTTTTCTGACAACTTCAGGAACACTGTTGGCGGGGTAGAGACTTTGGTCTGGGTACATCTGACCGGCGAGATTGGCGTCGGCGGCGACTTGCCAGCCGCTCAAGTAGATGGCTTTGAGTCCGGCTTTCACTTGCTGCATTGCCTGATTGCCGGTGAGCGCGCCGAGAGCATTCACGTACGGCTCGGTGTGCAACAAGTTCCACAATCGAATTGCTCCAAGCTCGGCGAGCGTGTATTTGATGTCGACGGTTCCGCGAAGTTTCTGAACGTCGTGCTCTGTGTACGGTCGGGTGATTCCCTCCCAGCGGTTGTTCATCGGTCCGAGTGTCTGGACTTCTTGCATGGTGTTCATGACGCGGTCTCCTTGGAGATGATTATGGATATGTGAATGAACAGTTACTGGTTTCAATATAATACGGAATAAGGCAGATGTCAAGCGAAATTTCGCTATGACAAGAGATTCGCTATTGGCGGATGATTGCCATCACCCGTCAATTCGCTAACAGTGAAAGACCAATGGCTTGTCTGAGCTGTTCTTGATACATTGATGGAGCAAAGCATTTCCTCTCTCTCCGGAGCATGACCAATGGATGTAAGTGCTGATAACCTCAAGTTCCTCCTCGGCGCGAAGTTGAGGCAGTTGCGCAATGACAAAGGACTTTCCCTGAAGGAGTTGGCGGAGAAGTCCGGCATGTCGATTTCTTACTTATGTGAGATTGAAAAAGGGAAGAAGTATCCGACGCCGGATAAAATCATTCATCTCGCGAGAGCTTGCGAAGTATCGTTCGATGAGCTTGTCTCGATGCAAGTCTCGGATTCCCTCGACTCTTTGAAGACGATGCTGAACTCTCCGTTCATCAAAGAATTTCCGTTCGAGCTGTTCGGCATTCAGCCGCATAATCTTGTCGGGTTGATAACGGAATCGCCGCTCGAAGCGGGAGCGTTTATTCGCACGCTGCTCGAAATCGGGAAGAGCTATGACATGAGCGTCGAACAGTTTTTGTTTGCTGCGCTCAGGTCGTATCAGAAGATTCATTACAATTACTTCGAAGAGATTGAAACGGCGGCAGGCGAATTTGTGCGACAACACAAATGGAAAGGAGAGCCTCCTCGCTCAACGGAAGATTTGTATCAAGTGCTGACGCAGGAATACGGCTACGAGATTGGCGAGATTCCTCTCGAAAAGTATCCCGAGCTGAAGAGGTTCCGGTCCATCTGCACGCCGAGCAAGCCGACGAAGCTTTTCCTCAACGGAAAACTTCTTCCGTCGCAGAAAGGATTCTTGCTCGCACGAGAAATCGGTTTTCAATATCTGAAGTTGAAGGAACAGCCGATCACTTCTACGTGGCTTGAGGTTGGTTCCTTCGCGGAAGTGCTGAATAACTACAAGGCTTCCTATTTTGCCGGCGCGCTGTTCATCAGTCGTGATGCGTTGAAGGAAGACCTTGAAAAGTTTTTCACGCGGGAAAAGTGGGATGGCGCTGCGTTCTTGAACATCATGCGGCGCTATGAGGCAACCCCGGAGATGTTTCTCTATCGTCTCAGCCAGCTTATTCCCAAATACTTCGGCTTGCAGGAGATGTTTTATCTTCGGTTCAACAACGAAATCGGCAGCAGTGTGTACACGCTGACGAAAGAGCTGAACATGTCGCGTGTTGTCGTTCCGCACGGCATCGGTCTCAACGAGCATTATTGCCGACGCTGGCTTTCAGTCGAGTTGTTGAAACGATTGTCGGAAATGCCGAAGCGAAAACTGAGAGACGCGACGATTGTCGGCGCCCAACGCTCGCGGTTCATAGATGGCGATGCCGAGTTTTATGTGATAAGCGTTGCGCGGCCACTGGCGCTCACGGAAGAAACAAACTCGAGCATCAGTCTCGGCTTCCTGATGAACGAGCATTTCAAAAACGCCGTGCGGTTTTGGAACGACCCTGCGATTCCGATTGTGGAAGTGAATGAAACATGCGAGCGTTGTTCGCTGCCAAAATCTGTGTGCAAGGAACGCGTCGTGCCTCCCACGCACTACCGCAAGCAGCAAGTACAAATACAACGAGAGCAGGCGCTGCAGAGATTTTTGAAGAACGTTGAGTAAATGAGTAAAAATCGAATCGGAGAATAGGTCGTAGAGGAGCAGCGAAAGGAAAATGACAATGGAGAAGAAGGGACAAATCATCATCACATGGCTGGGTCACTCTGCATTTAAGCTTGACTCGCCCTCGGGCAAAACCATTCTCATCGACCCGTGGCTTGAGAATCCGAAAGCGCCCGCCGGTGCGAAAGACATACGGAAGGTTGACCTCATTCTCGTCACGCATGGACATTCCGACCATATTGGCAACGCTGTTGAAATTGCGAAGAGAACAAATGCAAAAGTTGTCAGCATTTATGAAGTCTCTCTCCATCTGCAATCGCTCGGTGTTACGAATGCGATGGGAATGAACAAAGGCGGAACGATTGACATTGACGGCATCAAAGTGACGATGACTGACGCGAAGCACAGCAGCGATATTGATGTTGATGGAAAAGTCGTTGCATGCGGCGGCGAAGCGGCGGGCTATGTGATGCGGCTTGAGAGCGGCTTCACGATCTATCATGCCGGAGACACGTGCCTGTTCGGTGACATGCAATTGATCTCGAAACTTTACGAGCCTGATGTGGCGATTCTCCCCATCGGCGATGTGTACACGATGGGTCCGCGCGAAGCGGCGCTCGCATGCGCATGGTTGAAGCCGAAACACATCATCGGCATGCACTACGGAACATTTCCTGTTCTCACCGGCACTCCAGAGCAGCTCAAGAAACATCTTCACACCAAAATGAAGAGCAGGGTTTTGGTGTTGGAGCCGGGCGTGGCGGTAACAGTGTAATCTATGCGTTGGCTTTGAGGTAGAAGGGGAGTGTGCGCCGCGCCCGTTCACGCTGCTCGCGGAAGCGCGCTTCTTTTACTGCGCACTCCTTGCAACGGAACGAGCCGATTTTGCCGCGAAACGTATTTCCGCAGTGGCGACAAATGTTCGAGGCGACCTTTTTCATTGGGCCTCCTTTCTCTGTGTGTGTCCGATAGTAGTGTTTGTGCAAGGGGAAGTATCGGGGAGATTGTCATCTCTCGAGCGCAGGGAGCGTCGAGAAGGGGATTCTCGCGCTCTCTGCGTCGGTGCAGCAAAGTTTTACGAAACACCAGCAGGTTTTTCTTTTTCCGCTTCCGGCGCTTCAGGCTGGTCGGCGGCAACAACACTGAATATCAATACGTCATTCTCTTTGTCAACCTGCGCGCGAATGACTGTGCCTTCCGGGCATTTCCCTCTCAGCAGCTCTTCAGCGATAGGGTCTTCAAGATACTTTTGCATTGCGCGGCGGAGCGGTCGCGCGCCGTACGCAGGGTCGTACCCTTTGTCGGCCAAGAACTCCTTCGCCGGTTTCGTCAATTCAATGGTGATGCCCATTGCGGTGACGCGCTTGAGCAGGTCGCGCATCTGAATGTCCACGATCTGCATGATGTGCTCTTTGTCGAGCGAGCGGAATATGATTGTGTCATCGAGACGGTTCAGGAATTCCGGATTGAACACCCGCTTCAACGCTTCTTCAATCGTCGTTTTGATTCCTTCCGCCGTATGTTTCGCCGTATCGGTGCCGAAGCCGAAGCCCCCGCTCTTCTTCAAGTCGCGCGTGCCGATATTCGACGTCATGATGATGATCGTATTCTTGAAATCCACACGGCGACCAAGACTGTCCGTGAGAATGCCATCGTCAAATACTTGCAGCAAGATGTTGAACACGTCGGGGTGTGCTTTTTCGATTTCGTCGAGCAGCACAACAGAGTAGGGCTTGCGACGAACCTTCTCCGTCAGTTGTCCCCCCTCTTCGTACCCGACATAGCCGGGGGGCGCCCCGACGAGCCGCGAGACGCTGAACTTCTCCATGTACTCGCTCATGTCAATGCGAATGAGCGACTCCTCAGATTCGAAAAGATAGCGGGCGAGCGCTTTTGCCATTTCTGTTTTTCCTACGCCCGTCGGTCCGAGGAAGATGAACGAGCCGATCGGCCGCGTCGGGTCCTTCAAACCGGCACGCGTCCTGCGGATCGCTTTTGTCAGCTTGATGAGCGCCTCCTCCTGTCCTACGACCAAGGTGTTGAGTGCCTCATCCATCTTCAGGAGTTTCTCGGATTCGGATTGCGCGACCTTGTTGACCGGGATGCCCGTCATCATCGAAACGACGTCGGCGATTTCCTGCTCGGTTACTTCGTGGATGGAATCCTGCGCTTTCAATTCCCACTCACGCTTTGCGATGTCCAAATCGGAGAGCAGGCGTTTCTCGAGATCTCGCAGCCGCGCCGCTTCCTCAAAATTCTGATTCTTGACAACCTGGTTCTTTGATTGTTTGATCTTCTCAACCTCCCCTTCGAGATCGAGAATCTCTTTTGGGACGTGAATGTTCATAAGGTGAACTCGCGATCCCGACTCATCCATGACATCAATGGCTTTGTCCGGCATGTAGCGGTCCGTGATGTAGCGGTCGCTCAGCTTCACCGCGGCTTCGACGGCCTTCTGGCCGTAGCGAACGCCGTGGTGCTCTTCGTACTTGTGTTTGATGTTGGTGAGAATCTGAATCGTCTCTTCCACCGTTGTCGGGTCAACCATGATCTTCTGGAAGCGACGGTCGAGCGCGCCATCCTTCTCGATGTACTGGCGATACTCATCCAATGTCGTAGCGCCGATGCATTGCAGTTCTCCGCGCGAGAGCGCAGGCTTGAACATGTTGGATGCATCGAGCGATCCTGATGCCCCGCCCGCGCCAACGATCGTGTGCAACTCGTCAATGAAGAGAATGACGTCTTTTGCTTTTTCCAGCTCGTTCATCACCGCTTTCATGCGCTCTTCAAACTGCCCGCGGTATTTCGTGCCGGCGACAAGCGCCGCCAGGTCGAGCGTTACGACGCGCTTATTATGAAGCACGCGAGAAATTTTCTTCTGCACGATGCGCAGTGCCAGTCCCTCGGCGATGGCGGTCTTTCCAACGCCCGGCTCGCCGATCAGCACAGGGTTGTTCTTCTTGCGGCGGCTGAGCACTTGGGCAACGCGTTCGATTTCTCTTTCACGCCCGACAATCGGATCGAGCTTGTCGTCCGCAGCCATCTTCGTCAGATCGTGTCCGAAGTTGTCGAGCACCGGGGTCTTGGATTTTTCAGCCTTCTTTTCGCTGGAGGGCGCATGGGACGAGGGCGACGACGGTTTACCGCTGATGATGTTGTCAAGCTCGCCGCGCACAACGTCGTAATGAACATTAAACTGATGCAGAATCTGCGCGGCGATATTGTCGTCATCGCGCAGCAGTGAGAGCAGCAAATGTTCCGTGCCGATCACGTCGCTCTTGTAGAGCTTCGCTTCGAGATACGTGATCTTGAGAACCTTTTCCGCTTGCTTGGTGAGCGGAATGTTGCCGATGGTAAGCGTGCCGCCCGACGTGCGCACGGTGTCCTCGATCGCCTTTTTCAGTTTGTACAAATCAACGCCGAGGTTGCGCAGAATCTTGACGGCGATCCCTTCTCCCTCACGAATCACTCCCAACAAAAGGTGCTCGGTGCCGATATAATCGTGTCCTAACCGAAGCGCCTCTTCGCGGCTCAACCGAATCACATCCTGTACACGGTTCGAAAAATTTCCTTCCATTCTTATCCTCTACGTGGCAAGTGGAAAACTGTGGACTCGAATCCCCTGAAGGGTTATCGTCAGATTGCTCAACGAACCACAACCGCTTGTAGTTCCGAATCACAGAAAACGCTACGAATCGCTAAGAGAAATATACTGTTTTGACAAAGGGGATGCAAATTGCAATTGTCAAGGTTGTGAGGTCTGCGACACATTAATAGTGTTACTCAATGTAACTCAATGTGTGTTTTTTTGGCGAACTCACGGCACGAGCCAGCAACCCCACGGTCTACGACCTCGTAGAGGGTCGTAGACAACCATTCTGCCCGCAAGAGCGACACTGTCCGACCCGAAGGGTTCCTTCGGAAAGGACTCCCTTGGCGGAGTGTCGCTCTAAAAGGTTCTCACACAGGCTCAATCAATTCCTGACGTGAGGTGAGGTTTCATCATTGGTTCTTCCAGTTGAAACGCGTATATTTTTCGCGTCAAACTACAATACGTAACCACTATTTTCCAAGGAGAAGTTCCAGGGGATGACTGAAACACAAGAGGCTTCCAGCTCAAAACTCCGCGATGTTTTCAAGGGCGCCCTCCTCACGCTCATCTCGATAACTTTCGGGGTCGGCATTCTCGAAATTGTCGTTCGGATGATCGAGCCGAGAGAAGTGATGCGCTACTTCTATTCGCAGGACGACAACGTCCTCCATCACCGATTCAAACCCAACGCTGTCGGCCGATACAAAACCACCGAGTTCGATACGGATTACCAAATCAACTCACTGGGACTTCGCGACAAGGAATACAGCCTCCAGAAACCTGCTAACACGTTCCGTATTTTGATGGTCGGCGATTCCTTTACTGAAGGGGACGGGGTGTTCAGCCACGAGACGTTCTCAAAGCGTCTTGAAGAGAAACTCCAGCAAGTCGGGAAAAAGTTCGAAGTGATCAACGCCGGCGTCGGAAGCTACTCATCGCTCCTCGAATTTCTCTATTTGAAGAACTACGGGCTCCAACTCCAGCCCGATCTCGTTATTCTGAATTTCGATTTGTCGGATGTCCATGACGATATTACCTATACGAAAACCGCCCGGTTCGATGAGAACGGGGTTCCCGTCGGTGTAAGCCCATCCGGTGAGCCGGAAGGTTTACTGAAGGGTCCGATCGCCGTAGTCAAAGATTGGTTCAAGGACAATATGCGGCTCTACAACTTTATCCGTATTCGGATAACCCCGCAGCTCGAGTTGATGAAACGGCAGGGGAATTTCAGTGGCGATATCCGTCATGATAAATATGCCTTGCTGCGTGCGTCTTATATTGACGCCGATAGCAATTGGTCGCTCACGCATAAATACCTTCTGCTGACACGTGACTTGCTGAAGGATCACGGCGTCGACTTCTGGATGACTGTCTATCCTTATGGCTTGCAGGTTCATGCAAAGGAATGGAAGGCAGGGAGAGACTATTGGCAGTTTAGGCAGGACACGGTGTATTCAACAATGCCCCAGGAAACACTGGAGCGGTGGGCTGTGTCGAACGGAATTCGCTGCGTCAACTTCAGCCCGGACTTCAGGGAACTTTCCAAAACAGTCTTTCCGCTCTTCCTGGATAACAACGGACATTTTCGTGCAGCGGGACATCAGTTGATTGCAGATGTTCTATACAAAAACGTTCAACTTCATTTGCAGGGAACACACGATGCAGCAGCTAACGCAGTAGGCGTTTCGCCAAACTAAGGCAAGAGAGTCCAAACGGCTACAACAAAAAAAGCTCCGAACTGAATTTCGGAGCTTTTGCTTTACAGTACACTGTTGGGAATTACTTCCCTTCAACTCTCCAATCAAAACTGTGCAACTTGTTATGCAAAGTTTTTCTACTTACACCGAGGATGCGCGCGGCCTTTGCTTTGTTGTTGCCAACGGATGCAAGCGTTTCGAGAATAAGCTTCTTTTCCGCTTCCTCGACGGAGCTGCCGATTGGAATGCTGATATGCATGATCTCGTTTTGTGTCTTGAGAATCTTCTCGGGGAGGTCGAGGACCGAAACCGATTCGCCGGGGCAGATCACGACTGCCCGTTCTACGGCGTTGCGCAGTTCACGAATGTTCCCCGGCCAATGGTATTGTTGCAGCATCCCGACATAGTCGGACGTGAACCCCTTGATATCTTTCCCGTACTTCAAACTGAAGAGTCGCAGGAAATGTGTTGCCAGCGGGAGAATATCCTGCTTGCGATTGCGGAGCGGGGACAGCTCCAGCTCGACGACACTCAGGCGATAGTACAAATCCGGGCGGAGAATTCCCTGGTCGAGCGCACTTGGGACGTTACGGTTGGTGGCTGCTATGACGCGCACATCAACTTTGATTTCCAGTCTCCCGCCGAGCCGGCGGAACGATTGCTCTTCGATTGCGCGCAGCAGTTTTGCCTGCGTTTCCGTGCTCATCTCCCCAAGCTCGTCGAGGAAGAGTGTTCCTTCGTGCGCGAGTTCAAAGCATCCCGGCTTCTGGTTGAGTGCACCAGTGAACGCTCCCTTTTCGTGTCCGAAGAGTTCGTTTTCAAGTATGTCCTTGGGCAGTGCCGCGCAGCTGATGGCGATGAAGGGCTTCGACGCGCGTTTGCTCTGTGCGTGAATCGCTTTGGCGACGAGTTCTTTGCCGGTGCCGCTTTCACCCCACACAAGAACATTTGCATCGGATGGCGCGACGGTGTTGATGGTCTGACGGATCATCTGAACAGGCCCGCTCTCGCCGATGATCTCTTCAAATCGTGTGAACGCTCTGTTCCGTTCCTCTGCCCGGCGCCGGGATCTCTTTTCGATGAACTGCGCCAGCGCGTCGTCTGCCGATTGAACGAGCCGATGCGGTTCAACCGGCGGAACGAGCACATCGAAAGCTCCCGCCTTCATCAGCCTCACTGCATTGTTCACATCGGCGCGGTCGGAAATGACAATGACCTCCGTGAGATGTTGCTTATCGCCGATGTGTTTGAGTAGCGATAGGTCGCTAATTAGCGAATGGGAGGAACCGACGACGACAAGTCCATATTCGTTGGCCTGCATAAGTGCCAACAAATCTGAGGAATCGGAAGTACGCGTTATCGAGTATGCGGCTGACTCGTCAGACTGCTTCAGAAGTGCGTCTGCGTATTCGTTGACGTCCTGAGTGAAAAGAATTGTAGGGCTATTTTTCGACAATGACAGAAGAACTCTCCTGAGGGAAACACATGGTTATCGTTTTGATGAACTGCTCAGTCCATGAGGAACAGTTTATCTCATCCATGAGACGCGGGCAAGTTGTGAAACCTGCACAGAAACCGGCTAAAGCGGGTAAAAAAGTTACACACACTGAAACCATTATAGCTACGTCTGAATGAAAATTGGATGATACGAATCACAGAGCGTCAGGATTTGCCCAGCTGTGCATCTCTTCGAGAATCCGAGGACCTCGGGAATCAAAACACTCTGTATTCAAGTGGATTCTTAAGAAATGCACTTGAAATATTGCGATAGCAATAAAGAAAGTCAAGTTATTTTTGTATTGTCGCAAATTTTGTTTCCAATGTCTCTTCCACACAGGTGATTGCGGCATGAGACATTTTTTCGTACTCTAAGACGCATTGAATATTGGTTTGCAAGGATGCCTATAGCGCTCGCCATACATCAACGAACTGACCTAACGTCCCAGCCACGCGATTCCGTTCTCATTGTTCCAACGAGAAGGCGTGTGCGCCATTTGACGCGCGAGCTTCTTGGTCAGAGCACCGGTGCAACTTCTGAATTTCGCATCTTCACTCTGGATCAACTTGCGGCAAGTATCCTGCAAACGGCGTTTGCGAACGTGCGAATTGTCGAGGAGCCGGTGCTGACGCTGCTCTTCGATCAAGCTATCACGTCGTCCGAGCACTCGCTCGCGTATTTCAAGCAGCCGGATAAACAGTTGCACATTCCGAAGGGGACGTTCGAGAGAATCATCGCGGTCGTGCGAAAGTTGAAGGAAGTGGGAGTATATCCCGATGCGCTCGCGGAAGAGATTCCTCTTGACGCTCAAGAGGAGCAATCCAAGCTGCGTGACGTGGTGACGATCTATTCCGAATACGAAAAAGTACTTGCAACGCTCAAGGGTGTCGATGCGGAAGGGATATTCAAGACTCTTCATTTGGATTGTCCTCAGAAAAGTTTCGCTGATGCATTTCGAAATCTATTCCCGGGTGCGCAGGAGATTGCAATAGTCGGTTTTGATGAATTCACAGAGCCCGAACTCGGTTTCATCCAGAAGCTTTGTGGACTGAATATCGCTGTCTCGCTCGTGTTTGATTTTCAGCAGGGCAATCACGCGCTGTTTGGTCACCTCGAACAGAACTACCAAAGATTTCGAGATCTGGGATTTTCTCCGGTGAGCAGTCCGCCGGCGATCTTCCCCGGGCAACAGAAAAGGCTCTCAACGGATGCAACCCGCCACATTGCTTCAAACCTCTTCACAAGGTCGGGAGGCGTCGAAAAGCCGAATCTGTCGAAGCTCATTACCATTGCGAAAGCGAAAGACCGCGTTCGCGAGATAGAGCTGATCTGCAAATTCATCAAACAGCTCGCTGTAGAACAGCTCTCTGGAGAACAGCTCGCTGTAGAACAGCTCGCTGTAGAACAGCCCGCTGCGCATGATCCGTTGCGCGACCTGACGAAAATATGTGTTGCGTTTTACCGCCCACAGCTCTACACGCATATTGTACGCGAACAGTTTGCGAAATTCGGCATCCCCGTAAACGTGACCGACCGGTATGAGCTTGCGCAGTCCCCGGTGGTTGTGTCCGTGATCGGACTGCTCGAAGTTGCGGTGCGGAACTTCCGCCGCGATGATGTCGTGCGCGTTCTCAGCTCATCCTACTTCGACTTTCGCAATGAAGGGAAGCGCGTCAATCGGGCGAATCTGGCGACGGTCTCGCTCGATTTGCGCATTACTGCCGGCGCGCAGAGCTGGCGAAGAAAGATCGCCGCTCAAATCGAACGCATCGGGCATCAGAAGCTCATGTCCATGGATGACGAGGCGAATACTCGCCGGGCGCGGGATGTCGAGAAGCTGAAGAGAGCAAAATCCGACATCGGGTGGCTCGAGGGATTGCTCCTCGATATCGGACGTGATCGAACGCCACGCGAATTTCACACAACGCTGCACTTGTTGCTCAGCTCTCTTGAAGTTTCGCGCTGTATAGTTTCCGGAGCGCACCGTGACCTTATTGAGAAAGATGCGCGCGCGTATGCGAAGCTCCTCGAAGTAGTTGAACAACTCACGCGATTGTTGGAATATCAAGAGGGAAAGTCAAAGAAACACCCGCTCAAGTTCTACATCGAGCAGTTGAAAGTCGCGCTCTCGCAGGAGCGGTACAATGTGCGTGAGCAATTTGGAGAAGGCGTGCTCGTAACATCCATTGACGAAACCCGAGGACTTCCGATGAACGTGATGATTCTCGCAGGACTTGTGGATGGCGAATTCCCCTCGGACTATCAGTCGGAGATTTTCTTCAGCGCGCAGCGATTGAAGGAGCGCGAGCAGCATCACAAGTGGGAGAACCGGTATCTGTTCTATCAAGCGATCACAAACTGGAGCGAGCATCTCTATCTTACGTATCCCGAACAAGATGCTGACCTCGATCTGGTGCCGTCAAGTTTCATTGACGCGTTGAAGAACATCTGTGAGGTGGAAGAGTGGACCTACCCCGGCAATGCGCCGGTGGAGAGTGTGATGCATTCACAAGAGGAGTACCTTCGCGAGCGCGGGAAACTGCGCAAGAAAGCGAAGCTGCCCGTGCCGGAGGCTCTAAAGCAGAAGGTGAGATTTATCGAGCACGCTATTCGAGTGGATCGAAGCCGGGCAGAAATGGGCGATCTGCCTGAATATCAGGGCGGCATATTTTCTGCGGTTTCTCATGATGCGAAAGAGCAGTTACAACTGTTGCGACATCGCGTGTATTCCGTCAGCCAGCTTGAGACATACGGCAAATGCCCGTTTCAGTTCTTTGCGCGCCGACTCCTTCGTCTGAATGCGATGCAGGATCTCGAGGAAGAATTCTCACCCTTGGAAAAAGGATCTGTGGTGCACGAGGCGCTGTTTGAATTCTACACTCTTCGCCGTGAGAAGAACCTTCCACCACTTATCAATTGCTCCGAAGAAGAATTTGCCGAAGCGCACCGGCTGCTCCTGGAGATTGCCGAGCGGAAACTTTCGGAGATTGATATTCCCGACGCGTTTTGGGATTTGGAAAAAGAACTCATACTTGGAGACAAGAATTCAGGCAAAGGACTACTGAGAGAGTTTCTTGACCATGAGCGACGGCGGAAGACATCATATCACGCCGAATATTTTGAGGTCGGGTTTGGCTCGGAGTTAGGCGAGCAGACGCGCATTGACAAGAGGTTTTCTTCGGAAGAACCCGTCGCGGCCGGCGCAGTTCTGTTGCGCGGCAAGGTTGATCGAGTCGAAATCGGCGATGAGTCGTTCGCCATTATTGATTACAAGACGGGTGGCAATATTGCAAAAATCGAGGACGTGCGTGAAGGCGTCAGTTTGCAGTTGCCGATTTATCTCTATACAATTGAGAAGTTGTTGGCAGAGAAAAAAGGGAAGGAGCTGCAACCTGCCGCCGGTCTCTACTATCAGATTCGCAACAAGATTGATTTGAAAACGGGAGTCGGCAGTTCGCGGTACAAGGATGAGCTTGGCATTAAATCGAAATCCGGTTTTCTTCCGTCGGATGAAGAGTTGCGCCGGTTGATTGATGATTCGGTCGAACGTGTCAACACGTATGTGAACGATATTACGGAAGGGAAATTCCCCCTCACATCACACGACAAGATTGACAAGGTCTGCACGTACTGTGACTACAAGACGATTTGCCGCATTCAAAACGTGCGACGAGTAGGGAAAGCACAGGAGGATTCACCATGACGCAGCAGTGGAGGAAAATATGACGGCAGCGATGACACACATTGAACAACGAAAACTCATTCAGGAACTGAAGGACTACGAGCGGCGCATGAGCCGCGCCGAGCAGGAAGAATTCGCGATGTTCGTGAAGCGCGACAAGGACGATGAAGACATTGATGAAATGTCGAAGAAGAGTCTTCTGCTCTTGCATGAGAAGTATGTCGCCAATAGGCCGAAAAAGACAGTGATATCGCCCTTCGGAGATGTCGTACAACGATAACAGGTGAACATGAGAGCGGCATTTGTCACGAAGTACGGCGGACCCGACGTCCTCGAAATTCGCGAAACGGCGATTCCCAAACCTGCCGGCGACCAGGTTCTGGTAAAAGTAAGAGCAATCGGGCTGAACTTTGCCGATGTGATGGGGCGCTTCGGCGTTTATCCCGGCACACCGAAGCCGCCGTTCATTCTCGGCCTCGAATTCAGCGGCGATGTTGTTGAAATCGGCGCGAACGTTACGTTCTTCAAAGGCGGCGAGCGGGTAATGGGCTACAGCCGGCACGGAAGCCATGCGGAATACGTTTGTGTGAATGAAAAGCTTGCAACGGAGCTTCCGCCGCGCATGAGTTACGAAGAGGGCGCGTCGTTTCTTGCATCGTATCTCACCGCGTACCACGGCATAGTGAAGCTTGCAAACATCCAGCCCGGTGAAAAATTGCTCGTTCACGCCGCGGCGGGCGGCGCGGGCATTGCAACGCTCCAGCTCGCGAAACATCTCGGCGCCGAGATTTTCGGAACGGCCGGAACCGACGAGAAGTGCGAACTTGCACGCAGACATGGAGCCAACTATGCAATCAATTATCGTGTCAAAGATTTTGCGGAAGAGATTCGCAGGAGTACTGCCAACTATGGCGTGGATGTGGTTATGGATGCAGTGGGCGGACTTGTGTACGACAAAAGCTGGGGTCTCCTCGCGGGTATGGGACGCTACATTTTGTACGGACTTGCGGCGGTAACTGGGAAAGGCGCGCTCAACAAGCTGAAGGCCGCCACCGTGATGAGTATTATGAAACCGATTTTCGCTCCGTCGCTCATGAGCGCGAACAAGGCTATCTTCGGGTTCAATCTCGGCACGCTGAAAGGAAAAGAGGATTACATGAAACGGACAACGCTCGAACTGCTCAAATTCTACGATCGTGGTATTCTGAAGCCGTTCATTGGGAAGATATTCTCGTTCAGCGAAATCAGAGAGGCGCACCACGCTTTGCAGACGCGGCAAACGGTGGGGAAGGTGGTGGTGCTCGTGTGAGCGAAACCGCGAACGTCAACTCCCCGGAGTATTGGAATTCCCGCTACGTTGCCGACCAGGTGGGCTGGGATATGGGAACGCCCACGCCAGTTTTTGTTGATGTGCTTGAGGGCAAGCGCTTTGAACCGGGCAAGACACTTGTCCTCGGTTGCGGGAGAGGTCATGATGCCGTTCTGTTTGCGCAGCACGGCTTTGACGTTGCGGCAATTGATTTTTCTTCGGAGGCCGTTCGCGACGCGCGGCAGCGTGCTCGTGAAAAGAAAGTACGGATTGAATTTGTTGAAGAAGATTTGTTCGACTATTCTCTCGGGCTCGTGGATGAGTTCGATTATGTTGTTGAGTACGTGACGTACTGCGCGATTGAACCCGCGCGGCGCGCGGAATTTGCTATCGCTGTCGCCTCAATGTTGAAAACGGGAGGAGAGTTCATCGCGCTCTTCTTTCCGCTCGATGATCGTTCCGGTGGCCCACCGTTTGCCGTTTCCATGGATGAGGTGCAAAGACTCTTTGAAAAAAAATTCGAGCTGATTTCCGTAGAAGCTCCGCTGCACTCGGTTACGTCGAGAAAGGGGAAGGAACTGTTGACGGTGTGGAGGAAACAGTGAATGTCAACTCATGCAGAAACGAGCAGCCGCATTGATGCAAATTTTCTTCTCTCTGCCTATTGTACCGGATTTTTCCCGATGGCACGCTCCGGTACGGAAGAAATCGAATGGCATTGTCCGGATCCCCGGGCAATTATCCCGCTGGATGCATTCAAAATCTCCCAAAGTTTACGGCAAACACTTCGGAAGAAGAAATTTGAGATTCGGATCAACACGGCATTCGAACGTGTGATGCGCGCATGTGCGGACCGTCCCGACACATGGATTTCAGAAGAGATCATCCGCGTGTACAGAGAGCTTCATCGTCGAGGGTACGGGCATAGCGTGGAATGCTGGCGCGAGAAGAAACTTGCCGGCGGGTTGTACGGTGTAGCCATTCGCGGTGCGTTCTTCGGTGAGTCGATGTTTTCGCGGGAGACCGAGGCTTCAAAAGTAGCATTAGTCCATCTTGTGGAGCGGCTGAGGGAGCGTGGCTTTATTCTGCTCGACACTCAATTCATGACGGAACATCTCCGCAGGTTCGGCACAATGGAGATTCCGCGAGCGGAGTATCGCCAACTTCTCTTGAAGGCGTTGCGCGTCAATACGAGTTTTCTTCCTGAATGAACCGATCCCTTTGGAACACGATCGCCATCACGCGCAAAAAAAAAGCTAAAGCTCTCCCCTGGATTCGTGAGCGTCCTAACGCGTCGTTTTCTTTTGCTTTTCTAACTTCATGGTGCATGAATTCTCACTCGTCGAGCGGGCAGGCAACTGCGATTCTATGGAAAATTTTCGCAATTTTTTTCTGCTTCGTTATTGACATGAGTGACATTTTGGGCTATATTGAAGCGGTTCTTCACCACGAACATCCGCCCCCCCCGATTTCATTAGTATATTAAGGGAGATTGATCGAATGGTCCACCCCCGTGGCACACAGAAGTTTGAGCGCGTGACTATCACGCTGGTTCCGACTGCAGACGAGCGAAGTTTTCGCCATATACCATCGACTTTTAGCAAAACCAACAGGACATATGGGTGGCGGCATTTTGAGCACATGGATTACATGATTGTTCCGAAAAAGATATCGAGCAACGAGATCAAAGTCGACATATTTGTTGACCCAACAACGAGACGGAAACTTGAGCCGGCCGATATTCAAAAGGCGGTCGCGGATTTTGTCAAGTTGAAGATCCACTCGGATTGGGCGGGCTTGAAACTCGGCAGCATCAGCCGGGCAACGATTGCATCCCCTCCGGATCAGACGTTTCATCGCGGCACGATAGAGGAAATCCTCGGCGCCAATCTCGAAGCGTGATAACACGCTCAAGGAGTTTTTTTGAATGCACTGATGGTGGTTTTCATCAGTGCATTTTTTATTTTGTAGATGCAAAACCGTTAAATCCCTCAACAACAATTTGAGATGAACCATGTCCATGTCAGTCGTTACACAAACGGCTTCAGAAAAACTCAAGCCGACGAAGCAAGGTAAAGTCCGCGACATTTATGACCTCGGCGACGAGCTTTTCATCGTCGCCACCGATAGGATTTCTGCATTCGACGTCATTCTTCCCGACGGAATCCCCAACAAAGGAAAAGTGCTGACGCAGATCTCCGCGTTTTGGTTTCAGAAGCTTTCGCACATCATCAGCAATCACATCATTGCCACCGATGTCGGTGAATTCCCCGAACCGTTTCGCTCTGCTCCTGAAATGTTCGGCGGGAGAAGCATGCTCGTGAAAAAGACAAAGCCGATTGAGGTCGAGTGCGTTGTGCGCGGGTATATTTCAGGTTCGGGATGGAACGATTATAAGAAATCGGGAATGATCTCGGGCATCACTCTGCCGGCCGGGCTGCGTGAATCGGACAAGTTGAGCGAGCCTCTCTTCACACCCACGACCAAAGCCCCCATCGGAACGCATGACGAGAGTATGACGTTCGCGCAGGTCTGCGGCAAGGTGGGGAAGGATCTCGCCGAAAAACTTCGCGACCTGACGGTTTCCATCTACACGGAGGCGCGAGACTACGCGGAGACGAGAGGGATCATTATCGCCGATACGAAATTCGAATTCGGTCTTGATGAGCGTGATGAGGTGATCTGGATTGATGAGGCGCTTACACCGGATTCATCCCGCTTCTGGCCCATGAGTGAATACGAGCCCGGCGGCGCGCAGCCGAGTTTCGATAAGCAATTCGTCCGCGACTATCTTCTCAACATCAACTGGAACAAACAACCGCCTGCCCCGAAACTCCCTGAGGACATCATCCGAACAACAAGCAAGAAGTACGAAGAAGCGTTAAAGCTGTTGAGCGGTAAAGATGTTGAATAACATTAGCTGGACTCGAACACCGCCAACCGCCGAACGGCTTCAACTCCGTTC
>JANNUB010000497.1:0-2681 GCA_031394795.1 Ignavibacteriota bacterium
GCGGTCCTCTGTCAGCAGGCCAATGCCGGTGCGAATCGCATCTGCTGGAGATTGCGGAGTAATCTCACTGCCTTCAAGGAATATTCGTCCCGACGTTTTCTTATCAGCGCCGAAGATAACCCGCGCCAACTCAGTTCGACCGGCACCTACCAGACCGGCGACGCCGAGGATTTCCCCTCTATATAATGTAAGGTTGATGTCGTGTATGCGTTCAGATTCAAGGTGTTCTACCCGAAGAATCTCTCCCCCTTTTGTGAGTTCAACTCTTGGATACTCATCCTCCAATGCACGCCCAACCATCGTTTGAATCAAGGCTCTCTTGTCCACGGCACCAACAGCAACCGTCTGTACAACTTTTCCATCGCGCAACACTGTGACTCTATCACCGAGCTCGAATACCTCTTCGAGTCGATGCGAGATATAAATGACGCCAACCCCTTCTGACCTCAATGTCTTGATGACGCGAAAGAGATTGACAGTTTCGTGCTCCGAGAGTGCGGCAGTCGGCTCATCCAATGCAAGGATTTTTACTTTTCGTGATAGTGCTTTCGCAATCTCTACGATTTGTCGCTGCGCGACACGTAGGGTTGAAATGGCTGCGTCCGGAGCGATTTCTTCGCCGAGCTGCATCAGAAGTCGACGTGCACCATCTTCCATTCTCTCAGTGTCAATAAAGGGCAAGTGGCGTACGGTAAGTTCCTGTCCAAGGAAAATGTTTTCGGCGACGGAAAGTTCAGGCACGAGCTTGTACTCCTGGTAGATGATGCCGATTCCTATGGATTGCGCTTCAGCCGGAGAATGAAGCCCTGCCTCCTGACCGTTGACAACAATGGTTCCTGCATTCTTTGCAAGCGCGCCGGAGAGGATTTTCATCAATGTTGACTTGCCGGCGCCATTCTCACCGACAAGGCAATGAATCTCGCCGGCACGAAGCTCAAAGTCCACATCGGACAAAGCGCGCACACCCGGGTACTGCTTGACGATTCCACGCATTTCGAGCAGTGATGGCATGCTACCTCTCTGCCATTTTCATCAGTCCATCCCGGTCAATGATTCCGACGTCCACCGGAATCACTCTTGGCACGCTCGCTTTTCTGAAATGTTTTGCAATCGTTTCGATGGTCATGCTGCCAATCTGTTTCGGATATTGGATCACATCGGCCTTGAGGGAAGACCCTCTCTTGATTGCATCGCAGGCAGGGGGTGTTGCATCGTACCCGATGATGACAATGTTGGTTCGGTTGAATTGTTGTACGGCATCAAGCGCTCCCAATGCTGAGTCATCGTTAATGCCGAAGATGCCGTCAAGCTGCGGGCGTGCTTGTAACACGTCGGCAGTGACTTCCAGGGATTTTTCTCGCACTCCTTGACCAGTGACATCGGCGATAATGCTGATGTCAGGAAACTTCGCAAGGCCTTCCCGGAATCCCTGCACGCGGTCGAGAACAGATGTGACTATCGGATGGTTGATGATAGCAACCTCACCTTTGCCGCCAAGCAATTTTCCCATATACTCACCTGCTAAGCGACCACCAGCAACATTGTCGGATGCAATATGGCTTACGACTTCTCCTTCCTGTGCAGCAATGTCGGCAGTGAACACCGGAATCATTGCCTCATTAGCTTTCTTGATTCCTGGTCCGACACCTTTTGAATCAACTGGACAAACTATGATTGCATCAACTTTTCGTGTGACAAAGTCTTCGATGTGCGAAAGTTGCTTTCCGAGATCGAAGTCAGCAGAAGTAATAACGAGCTCGAACTTGTGTTTTGCAGCCTCTTCCTTCAGTCCATCTTCAAGGTCTTTATAGAAAATATGGTTTCTTGCCAAAAGAGAAACGCCGATTGTTTTCGTCGTCGAAGGTTGTTTGCTCTGGCACGCAGCAAGAAGAAGTGAGAGAGCACAAACTGAAATCGTAAGGATGCGGCGCATTTGATCCTCGAAGAGTGTAGGATGTTGAGGGAAAGCATGTGTAAGGTACACAAGACGGTGTTATGGAATCAAGACATTCTTCTTGTTGAGTTCGATTGCAAGAGAGTCACGCAGTACTACCATGTTCTTCGGATTGGATGAGCTTCGGTATTGAAGATGACTGATTTGAACTCCAGCAGCGCGGGATCGGCGAACAGGAGATAGAGGTACTTCAAGGTTTCGGCGAGAAAATAGCTTTCCATTCGGTCACTTTTTTCTTTGCTCACAACGCTCTTGAGTTCCGCGTATCCTTCTTCAGTTCGGCAGTAACGCTTCAAACCCTCAAAGAAAACCTTTCCCATTCTCAAGTAGCGCGGGTCTTTGGTGAATTGGTAGAGGTAGTAGGCTGACTCCATGATCTCCGGGTTGAGGAAAAAACGCCGCCACTTCGGGTCCGATGGCGCGTCCATCTTTGCGTAGTCGAATTGTTCCGGCTCGATGCCGTACTTGTTCCACATCATGAAGCACGATTCCTGCAATCGAGCCGCTGTCTCCACATCACCAGACAACGCCAGCACAGCGGGGAAGAATGCATCGAGCGCGCCGAACCATGTCTTTGTGCGGGTCCCGGTATTCATGTCTGCATGACCGTACCAAAGTCCGCTCTTCGTTTCGTGAGCGAGATACTTGTTGACAGCAACAATACTCGAATCCCACATTCTGGTGAAATCATCATCTCCAAAGAGGATCGCGGATTTTACCATGTACT
>JANNUB010000498.1:0-9746 GCA_031394795.1 Ignavibacteriota bacterium
TGAGAATTGTATGAGCTCTAGATCCATTTTCGATTTAACGCCCGCCGAAAAACTTCAACTCGTTGAAGATCTTTGGGATGACCTTGCCGCTACACCCGAAGCAATCCCTGTCCATGAATGGCAAAAGCAAGAGTTATTAGCTTCGTAAAGCGAACCTTCAGAAGAACGCAGCCTCAGCACTTTCTTGGGAAGAAGTCAAACGAAGAGTGCGAAGCCGATATGATCGCTAATCTCGCTCTCGTTTCACTATCGGCGATGGATTGTCCAAAGGACTCCTTCGGAGAGGCAGACAATTTCCTCGTGCGGCGCAATCTTCGCGAGCGCTTCATTCAATCGGGCGCGGTCGTTCACCCAATCTACTGCTACGCGATAAGCGGGCATTTGGTTTTTCTTTCAAAATTTTCTGTCGCAAAGTACGCCGTTTGGTTCATCGAACCAAGTTCTGGTTTCTGATTTCTGACCTCTAATTCTAATCTTGAATTGAGAAACGCAAAGATTGCTCCTTGAAGTTTTTTTTCACTACATTGACTTGTGAATGAAAGGGAAGAAAGGACAACCGACGTGCCGACCATAGAACACGTAACAGTACTCGAACTGCAAAACCTTTTGCAGTCTCTACCTCCCGAAACTCGACTGTCTGTAAAATTTGAAGAGTCGGAGGTAACAAAGAACGCGTTGAGACGACAAAAGGCGCTCGACGCAATGAAGAAGCTTCGCGGATCCGGCAACGGAAAATTGCTCGATGCATTGTTAGCTGAACGCGAACGCGACAAGCGCACATGACGCCCTATGTATTGGACACATCGGCGCTGTTTGCCTATATCGAAAACGAAGACGGCGCCTCTGAAGTGGCAACAATTCTGCAAAACGCGTTGGACGGTCGGGCAGAAATATTTGTATCGGTCGTGAGTTACGTTGAAGTGTTTTACGTTTCGATTCAGCAGGAAGGAATGGATGTCGCGCAGAAACGGCTTCGGACCCTTGACGATTTGCCAATGACAAAGGTGCCATTAGAAGAGAGCCTGGTGGAAATTGTCGGAGAGATTAAGGCGACGAGAACAATGTCATTTGCCGATTGTTGTGTTGCAGGATTGGCCAAAGCAAAAGAGGCAATTCTTGTTCACAAAGATCCTGAATATGAACAGGTTGAAGATCTCATCAAGCAAACCAAGTTGCCGTACAAGCGGACAAGCAAATAACAATTTTCAGTTTTTCCTTGCCTTGCTGATGAAGTGAGCGCCTCTCATGTTCTCTTGCTTTTGGACAGCGGACTTCACAGGTTGGTGAAGAAGGATTGACAAGGATTCACACGAAGACTCTGAAGATCCATACGTTGGCAAGCGGGTGGTCCGACAAAGATGAAGTCCTCTTGCACGCCGCATTTCAACTGCTTGTGGATTTCATAGAGAAGGAGCACGTTCACAGTATTGACTGGAGCGCGGACGCGCGACACAAGCGCGCGTGGGGTGAGATGAAAAGTCTGTATGCATGGTGGAAGAAGAAACGTCCTGCCCGACACAGCCCACTCGACAATCGAAAGCTGAAGAGACCGCCGATGAAGTTCAAGAAGATCCCTAATTCAGATCTCTCTCAGATGGTTGAACCCGACCGCAAGAAATACGCGGCATATTACACGGCATTGAAAAAAGACGGACAGCTACAAAAAAAGTGGCTCGACGAAGACCAACGGAACCTTCATCGTCTCATCGAAATCAGACAGTTCATGTGGACGTAGCGAATGGTGACCCACCAAGACTTGCTCGAAATCGTCACGAAGTTGGACTCGGATTTCGAGCCGTACGGAAAACGATCGCGCGACGAGGATTGGGGACCGGACTGTTCATGCGGCTGTTGGCATTACGCGAACCTTGAAGGCGAGAAGTGGCGGTACGATTGGGGCGTTTGCCTCAACCAGCGCAGTCAGCGTTTCGGCTTGCTCACCTTTGAACATTAGGGATGCCGCGAGTTTGAAGAGACGCCCGAATCAACTACTGACAAAAAACTCTCTTAATCAATGCCCCAATACCGCGCTTGACGATGGAAAGCTGAAAGCGAACGGCGTGAAATTCAGAGAAGAACAGCGCGGAACTTTGTTTATGCGAAACCTAATTCACTACTGTCTGCAGCCGTTTCTCTTCTCTCTCCACCAACTTCGGCGGACCAAGTTTTCTTAGCGCGTAGCCATGCGGGTAAGTTCTGTTTTTGTTATCCATAAAGAAGTGCGGTTTTTTCCGCGGCGGGAGGAAACGCACGAGTCGTCCTCGCAATCTCAAACCCCTATCAACAAGTGCTCGCGCAAAAGCAAACGGTTTCGGGAAACCGAATGACTCCAGCATCGCGTCGTCGAGCATCGCATAAATCGTGTAGCGCACCATCGGGGTGAAGACGCGCGGGAACCACGACGCGAACAAATCACGCGTGAGTCCGCCAATCCTTTTGTTGGTCTCCGCGAAAACAAAATATTTTTCTTCATACGCGTGCTTCCACTTTTCAAACTCTTCGTAACTCGGCGGAATATCTTTCATTTTCATCCGAATTCCGACTTCGCGCCAAAAATAATAATAGCCTTTCTTCTCTTGTTCGCACGTCGGGCGCCAGCCGTATTTATCAATCCAATAAATCGGTTCGTAAGTGAACGTCGAGAGGACATACAAAAAATCTTCATTGGAGATTTTGTAGTGTCCGTGCGCCCAGTTCATTCGCTCTAACGCTTCCTTGCCGTGACCTTCGAGATAGCCGTACTTACAAATCTCAGCCATGATCAGCGACGTGTCGTCGTAGCGCCGCTGCGTTCGTTCGCGAAATTCTCCCGTTCGGTCCAACAACGCGGAGATGCTCGGCGCGCAGTACGTTCGATACAACGCGATCTCCAGCGCCCGAATCGAATCCCAAGAGAACTCGTACCCGAATGAGAGATACATAATCTTCATGTTGTCCCGTTCGGGATCGAGCGCTTCGATTTGCTTGAGGATGTCGAATCTGCCCATGGATAATTTCCTTGAATGATTTGGTGAGAAAGTGAAGATAATTGGCGCTGCCTGACATACGAATTCTTCAAGCAAGCGGTTTGTGCTAAAAACAAAGCGAGCCTCATGCAGAGGCTCGTATGACAATCTCAAATCACACCGGATTACCTCATCAAGATCATCTTTCGCGTCTGAACAAAACTTAGCGCTGAGCCTGTCGAAGGGTCTCCTGCCTGAGCGCCGCCTGTTTGGCGGGCGACGATTTTATACAGATATACTCCGCTTGAGAGCCCAAACCTGTCGGTAGAGACCGTGTATGAATGCGTTCCAGCGTCAAGTTGTAGATTTACAATCGTCCCAACTTCCTGCCCGATGAGATTGAAAACCTTTAGCGTCACGAACGAACTCTTCGGCAAGTCGAAAGAGATATGTGTTTCAGGATTGAATGGGTTCGGATAATTTTGATGTAGCGCGAACGTAGCGGGAATCTCGCTGCCGCTGGCTACGCCCGTTGTTCTTCTGACGCGCAACGTGAGCGTAACCGGAATTGCCGAACGAACCGGATCATTGCTGATGACTGCGAGCAGGACGGCATACGTTGTGTCTATTCTCAGTCCTAATGATTTCACTTTTATCGAAATCGTCGCGGTCAATCCGGAGTCAACCGAACCGATGACGGGATTGATCGTAATCCATGAAGTTCCAGCAGTATCGAGCACGACATAATTCAATGCGCCGCCGCCAGTGTTGCGAATCGTGAGCGTGTTCGTAACGCTGTCGCCGAGCGAGAGCGTGTCGCGAATCGTTGTCGGCGTGACCGTGATGATGGGATTGGGCGGCGTTGTCAGATTCATCGTTATCGGAATCGTTACGGGCTGTCTTCCCGTTGAGCGCAAAGAGAATTGCGCGCGATGCGTTCCCGCCGGTTTCGCGCCAAGCGCGCCAATTCTGAAGTACGTTGACTCATTTGCAGCGAGCGTGAAGCTCATTCTGTCTTCCGTCAGCCACGAGACTCCGGTTTCGCCGCCGACATTCGCGTGTCCGATCACCGGTGCATAGTCGGGCAGAGGATTCGTTCGCGAGAGTCGAATTCCCATGAACCCGAGATTCATTTTTCTGTCGGGATCGTTGAGTGCGTTGACATTGATTCCACCCGTGATGGTTTCGGTGCCGATTGTCAAGACGCTATCGCGTTGAATGCTCAACAAGAACGGAAGACCGACGACGCGAATCGAGTCCTGCGAAACGTCGAGAACGACGCCCGCGCGAATTCTTCCAAGCCCCGTGAGCGAGTCAATCAAAATGCCGCTCGCATCTATGAGAATTTCGCGCTCCGAACCCACGTCCCGAGATGTGGGTCCCACGCCAAGCGGCGTCGGGTAGCGGCCTGTGCGAAATTCCTGATCAGTGTCAATGGAGAGAATGATCGCGACGTTCGTGTCAGGCAAGCTGCCGAGCGTGAATCTGAAATCGTGAAAACTGCCGAGAGCGGACGTTCTGAATTGATATTGCACGCGGTAAATGTCCGCTGCGCCCGTGCCGTTCTCGCCGCGACCGTCGGTGAGAATTGTCGCGTATGTGTTCGGGTTGTCCCGCGCATCCCCGCCGCCTTGTATCGAAAGAGCGGAAAAATTCTCGCGTCGAACTGCGGGCTTGAGTTTTGCAATGATCGAATGCGCGTCAATCGGCTTTCCATTGCCAACCAACTTGTCGAGCGACGACGATGTCGTGAGTGAAGATTCCGCGATGGAAATTGCGACCGACGATGATGTCGCATTCTTCACAATCGTCGAATCAATCCACAACCTCCCGATGTTGCCGTTGAATGTGAACGACGAACGGCGCACGACGATGCCCGTATCCAGCGGCGCGGTGGAAGTTGTGTGGCCGTGCACGCGAATGTCGTCAACATAGAATCCATCGCGTTGATCGCCGCCGTCAGCCGCAACGCGAAAGCGGATTTTCAATTGTTGATTCACATACGCGCTGAGATCGGCGGATTGCTCGACCCACGTTCCTCCCGGTGTGTAGCTGTCGAATCCCCACGAGTTTAGCGGCTGCTGCGAGCCTGAGCGCGCGGAACCTTTGTGTGAAAGAGGTATGCGCAGCGTCGTCCATGTGCCGCCGTTGTTGGTCGAAGCTTCAACGGTCGCGAAGTCCCACGTCGGCTCGATTGCCCACTTCGTCCAGAATTTCAGCTCGGCAAAATTGTAGCCCGTGAGATTCAATTGGTTGATGAGGGTGAGAGAATTGTTCGCGCTCGAAGCGTAGTTTCCGGTCGGGCTGTCGGTGAACGCGCTCGGCGGCGTATGATTGTTGGACGTAGTTCCCCATCCTGTTCCCGTCGTCCAGTTACTCGTCCCGGCGCTCGCGCTATCGGCAAACATCACTGTCGGCGTGCCGATGAAATATTTTAGCGTATCAATTTTCTCAAAGCCTTGCGCATCAGAAACCCTTACATAAATCTGAACAGGCACACCTTCAGTAGCGTTCGACGACACAATCCCGTTCACGACAAGAGTACTCGTGGAGAATGGAGGTAGGTCAATTGTCGGAGGAGAGACAGCGAAAGAAGGAAGCGATGGACTGTTGCTGGTTACCGCGATGCTTATGCCTGCACCCGCGCTGGCGCCTCTATTCTTAAGAACCATGTTGAGCGAAAAAGGCTGGCCTCGTCTGAAGAAGCCGCTCCCTCCGACAGAAGAACTTGTCACAGTTGTATAATGTCCCGCGAAGTATGCAAGCAATTTGTTTTGCTGAAGATTCTCGATGGCAAGCGGAAAGATTTCGGATTGCGAGGGCCAGAAACCCGTCGCGCCCACTTCCGGCGTCATCGTCCACGTTTGCGGCTTCGTCGTATCGCCGAACATGTAATCGTCGGAGTTGCCGCGAGTCGAATAGTTCACAGTTTGCAAATCCGTCCCTGATGTGTAGCGATTGATTGAAGTCATCTCGTACGCCCAGTCGCGATAGATCAGAGAGTCGCTGCTCTCGCGCGAGAGATAGCCCCAGGGATAAATCAGCAGGTTGCTGTATGTATGATAGTTGAAGCAGGTCTTGATGGTGTGCGCCCGCATGAAGCGGTCAATCGTCGCATTCTCCGGCTCGGAGAACTCGGACGGTCCACGATACGTGTCGCTCGATGTGCTCGTGCTCGATCCGCCGTTCGGCGCGTTCCACATGTAGAACGGACCGTAATTTCTATTCGGGTCAACACCGAATGATCCATCAAGATTATTGCGACGGTTTTTGCGCCACATGCCGCCGCCTGTCGGTTGAATCTGACGATTGTATTCGTAGCCGTCAGGATTGACGACGGGAATAAAATACATCTGCCGGTTGTTGACGAGATACGTCGCCTCCGGATTCGTTCCGTAGTTCTGGCAAAGCCACCACATATAGTAGAGCACCGTCATCATACCTTGCGGCTCCCGCGCATGGTGCAGCGCCGTGTACAACACTTCCGGTTTGCCCGCGCTTTGTGCGCTGCCGATTTTCGTCATCCAGAGTGCTCGTCCCTGCGCCGAAGGACCAACAGAATCGCGCTGCGTGACGATATTGGGAAAGAGTAGTCGAAGTGAATCGAGCTGTTGAAGCACTTCGGCAAATGTGTAGAAGCCCCCCATGCTTCCGTAACCGAACGCGTGCGGCGAAGTTGTTCCTTGCGCAAGACGCTGCTCGTAAAACTTCGCCATGTCTTCGATTTCGATTTGATAGTTAACGCCGACGCGATGCAATTCTCTCAACTCAAAATCTCCTGCGACAAATTTCATCCACCCGCCGATTTTTCCTTCGACGCCTTCGTGATCAATGCCGGTGGAAAAAACGCGTTGCAGCGCTTGAACATCCTGCACGAAGATTTTTACCTGAGAGAATTTTTCGGGTTGACTGCTGAATGCAATCGAAATGGGGATGAGCGCAAGTGCGGCAAGCGAGCATAGCGATTTCATTTCTGGTCCTCCTGGTGAAAAGAATTATTGGCAGAGCGTGGAATCAAAATACCAAACGATGTTCTGCATAGCAAGCATGTCGCGTACGGAAGAGACATCCGTCTCGTTTTCACGGCTGCAATGCAATTGCTTCTCTTGGCTGTATTGCCTATTTTTTTACCGCGTCTCTTACCACTCATCAATCATCGAAGGAAACATCATGAACACCGCGGCTCTGTCGAAATCATCATCGCGCAGTGAAAACGCATTGCTCGCGCAGGCGTTGTGGATTGTAGCGTTCGCCGCGCTAACAGCAGTCGGGGCACGCATCGAAATTCCGCATCAACCCGTGCCGTTTACATTGCAGACTTTTTTCGTTCTGATCGCCGGAGCATTTCTTGGTGCGCGCAACGGAGCGATCAGCATGTTGCTGTATCTTGCAATCGGCGCGCTCGGCGCACCGGTCTTTGCTTCGGGTGGATTTGGTTTGATGAAGTTTGTCGGTCCCACGGGCGGATACTTGCTTGCGTTTCCCGTCGCCGCGGCAGTTGTTGGCTTGTTGACTGAAAAGCACAAAAGCTATATCGGAATTGTTGCTTCGATGTTTGTTGGTTTAATGATTCTCTTTCTTGCGGGAACGCTTCATCTCAACGCATTCTATCTTCACAACTTGGGCGCGGCGTTCAGTTCAGGTTTCTTGATTTTTTCCTGGTGGGATATGTTGAAGTTGTTTGCGGCGGCTTCAATTTATTTTCAGGTTGCGAAGCGGTGGGCGAAGCTCGGCTAACAAAACCGAAACAGAAAAGGCGACATGATGAAAAATGAATACACGGCGGTAGTTAAACAGGAAGATGGTTGGTGGATAGGTTGGATAGAAGAAGTGCCCGGAGTTAACTGCCAAGAAAGAACGTACAAGGAACTGAAAGAAAGCCTCGAAATCACACTCAAAGAGGCGCTGGAATTTGACGCGGCCCGCATGGAGACCGATGGCAAGGGTGAAAGCCAGCCTGCGGGCAAAAACGATACCTCCGCCGGAAAGGCCAATAACAGGAGGGTCGAGTTTGTGAAGATGTGAGTGTTGCACGCGCGAGCGGTTATTTGCGCGGTCATCATGCACCTCGTTGTTTCAACGGGATGCTTTTCGTTAATGATTCCGCAAAGCCTCTCATCTCTTCGCTCACGGACAAACGTCCGGCGCTACAACAGCCCCACACTCCGCGTTTGGAAAATACTTCTTCTGCAGCCACAATGAGACGCCAACGAGACTCACGAGCACCGGCACTTCAACGAGAGGTCCAATCACAGCTGCAAACGCTTCCCCCGAATTAATGCCAAACACTGCCACTGCTACTGCAATCGCCAGTTCAAAGTTGTTGCTCGCTGCAGTGAAGGAGAGCGTTGCCGTCTTCGAGTAGTCTGCCCCGACTTTCTTTCCCAAATAAAATGATACAAGGAACATGATGACGAAATAGAGTACGAGTGGCAATGCAATCCGCAACACATCGAACGGGATCTTGACAATGAACTCGCCTTTCAAAGAAAACATGATGAGGATTGTGAAGAGGAGTGCAATCAATGTTATCGGGCTGATACGCGGGATGAATTGCTTCTCGTACCATTCTTTTCCCTTTACTCTAAGCATGAGGAAGCGTGTAAGCATCGCGGCAATAAACGGAATGCCGAGGTATATGAAAACACTCTCAGCAATCTGACCGATAGTAATATTGACCGCGAACGTTTTGAGTCCAAGCCACTCAGGAAGGAGAGTAAGGAAGAGGTATGCATAGAGAGAGAAGAAGAGGACCTGAAAAATTGAATTGAACGCCACGAGTCCGGCAGCATATTCCGTATCGCCTTTTGCCAGTTCATTCCACACAATCACCATCGCGATGCAGCGGGCAAGCCCTATCATGATGAGACCTGCCATGTATTCGGGATAGTCATGCAAGAAAACAACGGCGAGTGCGAACATCAGCAGCGGACCGATAATCCAGTTTTGTACAAGCGAGAGAGAAAGGATGCGGACGTTTTTGAAAACATCCCCAAGTTCTTCATACTTCACTTTTGCAAGCGGGGGATACATCATCAGGATCAATCCGACGGCGATAGGAATGTTGGTTGTTCCCGACTGGAAGCCATTCCAGAAGTTCACGATTCCGGGGAAGCTGTAGCCCCATAATACTCCGATGGCCATTGCCAGAAAAATCCATAGCGTCAGATATCGGTCAAGAAAAGAAAGTTTCTTTGTCGTCGTTTCCATAAGTGTTGATTATGAGTTGCGATATTTTGTATCTATGCATGCTAGAAGTCCGGCCGAGAACCCGCAAGAAGAAATGTCACCGCAGAGACGCAGAGTTCGCTGAGAAAAACTCAAGGAAAACATGTTGAAGATCTACAAAAAAATCCTCTGCGTCCTCAGCGCCTCTGCGGTAATGTCTTTCGGCCGCGCTTCTAGAGACCTCTGATAACTCCCTCCGCAAATCCTTTCATCTCATTGCGAATCACATCGCGCACGCGGCGAAACTCATTCAACCGTTCCTCCTCCGTTCCATCAAAGAACGAAGGATCATCGAAAGGCATGTGCAGAAGAACGTGATTGCCCGGCAGGTACGGACATTCCTCACGCGCATTGTCGCACACGGTAACAACGTAATCAAGTTCTTTCCCGACGAATTCATTCACCGATTTTGAGCGATGCGAAGAAATGTCAACCCCCGCTTCTTTCATCGCTTGAATTGCGAGCGGATGAACGAAACAGGGACGCGTTCCCGCGCTGAAGACTTCGAGTTGTCCATTGCCGAAATGCCTGAGCCAGCCTTCGGACATTTGGCTTCTCGCGGAGTTTCCCGTG
>JANNUB010000167.1:0-15526 GCA_031394795.1 Ignavibacteriota bacterium
CCTTACCGAGAAGCACGGAAGATGCTTAACCAAGCACTGAACCTGCAACAGAAACAGATCAGTGATGGAGATGAATCGCAATTCACTCGTTACTTGCTTGCCGCCATTTATGCAATCGAAGGGAACAAGACGGAAGCGAACGCATGGTTGCAAAAAGCCATCGATACCGGCTGGCGGGACTATTATTTTTCCCAGCGAGACCCGTGGCTCGAAAACCTCCGTAACGATGAGCAGTACAAACTGATGATGGCGCAGCTCAAAGCAAAGCTCGATTCAATGAGGAAGAAGGTGGAGGAGATGGATGCTAAGGGGAAGTGATGTTCGCCGAACAGATTCCCCCCACTCTGGTCTCATTGTGCGATCGGTGTACACTTAGGCATGATAGTGAATAAAACCTTCATCTGGTTATTTTTTCACCGCGCACAACCTGCAGGTTTCACTCTGTAGTGAAGAGATGATGTTTCACATGAAATTTCATAGGCCGATTTTCAATTGTATACATTTTGAATCCTGAATCGAGAATTCTTTTTTTCATCTCTATTTGTTGTCTTAGATTCTGGAACTCAGGACTATTCTCGAATGCTACTACGACAACGTATTTCGTTTGCGGGTTTAGATAGATTGTTGAATCGAGCAGGAATCCATTATGTTTGAAGTTCTTTACAGCAATTAGCTCGTCTTGCTTCGGTTTGTCGTCGCTAATACCATAGATTGCATACTCAGGCAAATAGTAAAACGGTTGGGTCCAAAGCAGCGAGGAACGGGAAAAAAGTAACAATGTTACCTCGTCAGGATTCGTCGAGAGAGCACGAATTGCGCTCAGGTAAATTTTCGAGGCTTCATTACTCTTCGTGAGAGAACTATGGGTCACCCGGAAAAATGTGTTGAACACCATGGTCTCTATTGCTTCGCTCATGGTTTTTTCACTCCACGGTTTGGACATTGCCATGGTTTCCTTAAGAAGCGGCGGGGAAAGAAAGTGAACGGATTGTAGCAGCACTAATGCCCCAATTTGAACAGCGATTGCACGTCGTTGGTGAGAAGTCCTAATGAACCTACGGGTCAGAGTAATGAGCGCGTACGTACCGCCGATATAAACTGCCGCCAGAAGTGAGAGAAGGTATCGGGAGTTCTGAAAGAACACTATTGTAAGAAAAAGCGTCGCCGGAAGAATCCACAAAACTAAAAACGTTGTTCGCCAATCTCTCATTCGCAACAAAAAATCTCGACGTGCAGTCACCCAATACAGGCTTACATAGAATAACGGAATGAATGCAGCTCCTATTAAACAGAGTAAGAATTCCTTAATCATCCGAAAATGAGAGAAGAGTGAATTCCCAAACAGGATAGAGGAACGTGTCACGTGATAATTGAACTGCCTTGAAGTTGCTGCCGCGTACTTCTGATAACCACCACTCAAGAGAACCATCGGCACATACCAAAGTGCGACCGTGAACCCAATAATAGCCATCACCATAAGAAATGTTCTCCAACCTTTCCAATGCTTCAAAAGCGTCCAGAAAACAAGCGGGAACATATGAACTAAAAGATCTTGACGAAGTCCACCGGCTAAACCCAAAGCAGCTGCCAACACAAATATCGCAGGCAATTTCTCCTCACGCAGAAAAACTTGAAGTGCAAAATATGCAACCATTGCACATCCTGCTGCACCGGCCGTGTTCGATTGAGATACTTCGCCCTCAAACCAGAAAAGTGGCACGAAGCAAAAGATCAGCGAAGCAGCCTGCGCCAGTTTTCGTGAGACTAAGTCTCTGCAAATTAGGTAGATAAAAAGAACCGTGATGATGCTGTAAAGAATCGAAGCCGTGATGAGCGCGTGGTTGTCGTTCAGTCCGAGCAGAGAAAACGGCTTTGCCGTGAGTACGAAGAGAGGGTTACCTGGTGGATGCGGCCTCTGTTCCGAAACATTGAAATCCTTCAGTCCCAGCGCATAATGAAGTCCGTCGCCGACAACCATCTCAGAAGTCAGTGGGACCCGAGTAACCACTATAAGAAGAGAGAGAAATGCCAACCAGCGCAAATCAGCATAGCGGAAATGAAGGGGCGTGTTGGTGCTCATTGGGGTCACCTTCTGTACGATTTCGACATATTTGAATGAACGTGGGATCTCTTAGGAAATCCTTATGGAACAAGGCGTTGCCGAGATGCTCGCTGGAACATAAAGATAATAAGCATAACAACGTACAAACGATGCTGATTTTCTTGAACTCAAAAAAAATCTTGAAACTCCCCGCAACAAGGGTTATCTTTATGCCGATAACTTTTTTGATGAACCATCATGAAAACTACTGTCAAGTTGAAGAATGAAAATCCGTTGTGTCGTTTGGGTTCTGCTACTGTTGAGCGCGGGCTGTTCCGTTGAACAGTCAACGAAGGGGTCTTCTCCCGATTCCTCTTCCGTATCCGCCGTTTTGAACCCGCTCCCATCATCTGAAACATTTTCCGCCGAACCTGAACCGCTTGCCGACGACGTTTTCGTCAGCAACGATTCGTTGATTGCCCTGCAGCTCGAACAGGCGCGTCTCCATTATCTTGCCGCTCTGAATGCGGAGGAAAAGGGGGACACGGCGAGCGTCGCCTGGCAGTTCGAACAAGCGCTGGAGCTGCTCGGCGAGCTGAGCTACTATCCCGAGATCGAGCTGAATCAGGATTTCACGGACTTGAGTACGACGATTGTCGAGGATTACGAGCGCTACATCCGCAAAACGGGAAACATAGAAACGACAAGCTCGATCTTTGCCTTGCGGGAGAAGCTGAATCTCATTGCCGATCTCGTTGATACCGCACGCGTGCCGCTCACTCCAAGACGCGTCATCACGGGAACGACGATTCCGCTCGTCGTCAACGACCTGGTAGATCAGCACATCAATTTCTTTACCGGACGCGGGCGCGCGCACATGGAAAACTACCTTCGCCGATCCGGTAGGTACTTTCCTATGATCAGTGGAATCATGAAGGAAGAGAGTGTGCCGGAAGAGATCGCATACCTTGCGATGATTGAAAGCGGGTTGAATCCGACTGCGCGATCTTGGGCGAGCGCCGTCGGCTTGTGGCAGTTCGTGCGCGGCACGGGTGTGATGTACGATCTGAGGAGTAATTTCTGGACCGACGACCGGAGGGATTTCGAGAAGTCGACGCGCGCGGCTGCGCGACACCTCAAAGATCTTTATGAGGATTTTGGCGATTGGTATTTAGTGATGGCGGCGTACAATTCGGGTGCGGGAAATGTGTACCGCGCAATGCGCCGCAGCGGATCGAACGACTTCTGGGAAATGCGAAGCGCCCTGCCGCGCGAAACGCGCAACTACGTTCCGGCATACATTGCGGTAGCGATCATTGGCATGAGCCCGGAGGAATATGGCTTTACCGATATCGAATATGCCCAGCCGCTGAAGTTCGACTACGCGACCGTGTATGAATGTATTGATCTCGAAGTGTTGGCGGAGTGCGCTGGAACGGACGTCGAGACTCTTCGCGAATTGAATCCTGCTCTTATCCACCGATGCACCCCTCCGTTGGCGCGCGGCTTCCAGCTGAGAGTTCCGCAATCAACCGATACGAATGTGTTCGAGCGAAAGGTTGCTGCTCTTCCCGAGCACAAGAAAGGATACGTTCTCACGCACGTTGCGCGCCGCGGAGATACCATCCAAAAACTCGCGAGGCGTTACGGCATTGCGCAGTCAATTCTTGCGGAGGCGAACGGCATCAGCCCCGGTGCACGATTGCGGCGTGGAACCCGACTCACGATCCCGATCGCGCGCGGCGGACGATCGAACCGGAGCGCGGAGGAAGTGTTCGCGCGAACCGAGCCTGCATCCGATGCCGCGAAAGAGTCTCGCGTTGTTCGCTCAAGTGCATCGAGCCGCGCGGAGAGGACGAAGATCGCGTACAAGATCAAACGCGGCGACACGATAGGGCGGATCGCCGAAGTGTTTAACGTTCGCGCAACGGATATCCGCAACTGGAACGATCTCCCATTCGGACGAAAGATCAGGGCAGGCGCGACACTCAATATCTGGGTAGGCAAAGGAGACGTGGAAGAACACGCGAAGATGAAGTCCATCGCAAAGGATGCTAAGAAATCCGGGAAGCAGGAAACGCAAGACGAAGAAGCATTTTTCTATATCGTGAGAGTAGGCGACACGTTGGACAAGATCGCGCAGAGTCATGGCGTGAGCGCGCGCCAGGTTCAACGATGGAACAACTTGGGCTCATCGCGCATCATGCCCGGAAAGAAACTTGTGCTCTATCCACGCGTGCAAAACGTGGCGTCACAGCAAGAGAAGCTTGTCGCAGAATCGAAAGCGAAGTCGCGGGGAAAGTCCGAGCGCATCATCTACGTTGTCCGCAGAGGCGATACCATCTCGCAAATCGCGCAGGCGTACGACGTCCGCGAGTCCGAGCTTCGCGCATGGAACTCACTGAAGCGTCGAAGCAGGATTTACGCGGGACAGGAGCTTGTTATTCGCAAAGACGCGAACTGATACGTAGGGCGACCAGACTGGTCGCCCTACCTGTTTCTTGACTTTCCCCACGTTTAGGCATATTTTCTTGTAGCGATTTTCACGCCGTCTTTTCTTTTTTCCCCCAGCACATGCACGTTCGAGTTTCATTCATACTCACCATCATTGCCGCGCTTTCGTTCGGCTTCGTTTTGTATTCGGACGATGAACGCGGCGGCATTCGCAAAACTACAGACGATTCCGACCGTAACTATACGACGATCGGAAGCATCGGACTGACCGTGACGAATTTCGGAACGCTTGGCACTCGCAACGCGTATTGGCCCGAGCAACCATCGTGCGAATATCCGCGCGGCTCGCGCATCGAGCATATTTATCAAGGCGGACTTTGGGTTGGCGCTGAACTGCGATCAGCGAGTCCGTTGCGCGACGGATTGCGCGTCGTTTCGACCGGCTCGCACGACGGCGTTTCGACGACGACGGGGAAAGGATTCGAATTTACGTCGCTCGTCGGGACAGTTGTCACGCAGCGTTCGACGCTTTCCGATTCGCGTTACTTCGATTTGAACGCGATCAGCCATCAGGATTTCGTCAGTGAGTACAATGACGTTGTTCCGCGTGACAGCACCGAGCCGGACCGATCCGTTCCGATGTTTCTTCGCGTGAAGCAGGAAAGCTACGCGTGGAATTTTCCGTTCGCGGATTTTTTCGTCATCCTCAATTACACCATTTACAACGCAGGACGCGACACGCTGGATTCCGTGTATGTTGGTCTGTGGAACAACACCGTCGTGCGCAACACGAACAACGTTCGACCCGGCACTTCCGGCTACTTCAATCAAGGCGCGCACGGCTACGCGGATTCGCTTCGCATGTTGTATTCCTTCGATTGGGATGGAATCCCGACGCCGCCGGCAGCCGATAGTTACGTCGGGATGAAATTGCTTGGCACGTTTCCGTTTCCGCGAGGCGTTGACTCGGTTGGCAATCTCAGGAATCGAACGTATGTCAACTCGTGGATTTTCAGAAGCACGAGCGGGCAGCCTGAATATTTTTCGCCGCAGGACGACGCTGCAAACATCGGAGGAGCGCGCAGCAGATACGAGCGGCTTTCGGCATCAATGGCTCCTCAGCAAATCGCTGCGCTCCGCCTTGCGCGTCCGTCGGGTATTGCGCCATCGAACAGCACGGTGCTTCTCTCCACGGGCCCCTTCCTCACGCTGCTCCCCGGCGATTCAGTTCAAGTCGTGTTCGCGATTGCCTGCGCGAGAAAGTTCGGAACGCTCCCTGCAAATCAAGACACGCGTGAGCAGCGAAAAACGCTGTACACGAATGCGGGCTTCGCGCAGCAGGCATACGATGGTGAAGACGCGAACGGTAACAATGTTTTGGATCCGGGCGAGGATATCAACGGCAACAACCGGCTCGATCATTTCCAACTTCCGCAGCCGCCCCACTCGCCGAAGGTGCGAGCCGTCGTGGAAAATCAGAAGGCTGCGATTTATTGGGACAGAGCGTCCGCGGAAAATTCCATCGATCCGATCACGCGGCAAAGGGATTTTGAAGGTTACAGGATTTATCGTTCGAACGCAGGCTCGGATTTTACGAACCCCGAAGATTTGCTGCTCACACTTTCTTTAGTCGGAGAGTTTGATATTCCGACAAACGCGATCGGCTACAACACCGGGTTCGGACGAATCGCGCTGTCGCTAGCCAAAAAGTTTCCCGGCGATTCCGTAGATTACTGGTACAAATTTCCACCGGAGGGAGAAAGCGTTACGCATTTGAACGGTTGGCAATACCTTTACGGCGTTGCGGCGTTTGACCGCGGAGATTCTGCCGCGGGTGTAACATCGCTGCAAAGCAAAACTGAAATCCGCCGCGTCATTCCCGGGACGGACGCGACCTCTGCGCGGAACGAAAATATCGGCGTGTATCCGAACCCGTATTACGCGAATGCGGCATGGGACGGCGGAAACGAGCGGACCCGCAAAATGTATTTCTACAATCTTCCCTCGCGCTGCGAAATTAAAATCTACACGCTTGCCGGGGACGTTGTCGCGAACATTCAGCACGACGGTGCAACGTACGACGGCTCGGACATCGAGTGGTTCCGTCGCTTCGGCGGCTCGCAAACAACGCCGCAATTTTCCGGCGGCGAGCACGCATGGGATTTGATCACGAAGTTCGATCAGGCGATTGCGACAGGATTGTATTTGTTCAGCGTAACAAACAACGACAATGGCGAAATGAAAAGAGGAAAGTTTTTAGTTGTCAAGTGATGGTGTAGATCGAATCTCTCTACGAGTCGTAGACCGGATTCGATCCTTCGGAGAGCTTCGGGCATTAGCGAGACTGGTCTACGACTCGGAGAGAGTCTCGCTCAACAAGTAAAAAAAAAGAGGGAGAAAAACTATGAAACGCATTTTTTTGGTTGTTGCATTCTTGGCGTTCGGTGTTGCCGAGATGTTCGCGCAATATCCGTTGCGCACGATTCGCGAGCTGCAGGAAGTCCCGCTCGATTCACTACGACGGTTGGACACGTTGCAACGCACCGTTTCGGGACAATGGACGAAACAACGTTCGCGTTATTACCTTGACACCGTGAAAGTACGCGGCATTTGTGTTGTACCGTCGAAAGTTATCAACTTCACTTCTAATGGTTACAACTTGCTCATTGCCGATACGACAACAGCGAATCGTACGCAATGGGGCGGACTCTTTGTTCGACCGAACCTCAGCACCGGCTCACCCGATACTGCCCTTGCTATCCAGTGGGGGATTGCCAACGTTGTACCGGGAGATTATGTCGAGCTTACCGGCTACATTGACGAGTTTCCCGCGGGCGATCCTGTGAGCGCCACCCAGATTGTTCCGATCTATACTCAACCGTTGAACATACTCAACTCGCTGCCATTGTCGGCGATTCCACCTCACGTGCAGAAACTCGCTTCTGATTTTTACAAAGGAGCATTTCCAAGTGGTTTCCCGGACGGAATTCAATTCTCAACTGGCGAGCCGACGGAGTTCATGCGCGTCCGGCTCACGAACCTGACGTATGTGTCAGCTTTGAACACGACGAACGGGACAATGAATTTGGTTGATGTCGCGGGAAATGCGATCTCAACAATGGATGCATCGAAGTGGTTCACGACGCGCGGGCATCGCGATCCGAATTCCACGTACGTGCTCCCTCCGGTCAACACGCGCATTGATACGATCTGGGGTTACGTCATGACGAACAGCGGCAGCGAAGCGCCGCGCGGCTATCGTATCGCGCCGATTTTTCCGGGTGACATCAGGTACGGAGTGGCGCTGCCGATTATTTCGACGCATCGCCGCAACCCTGTCGTTGTACCGCCCGATTCACAGGCTGCAATTAGCTGCCGCGTCACACGCGGGGGGGTCGGAGTTTCCGCAGTGCAGCTTCGGTATAGTCTTAACAATGCCGCATTCACGACTGCGAGCATGACCCTGAACCTGGCGGACACGACTTACCGTGCAACCATCCCTGTGCAAGTTGCAAATACAAACGTTCGCTATTTCATCAACGTGATTGACTCGGTCGGCAATGCGGTGAAACTTGCAAGCTCCTCTGTTGACGGAACACAAGCCGATACGCTGCGCGGGTTTTTCTTCTATAATGTTTTGAACCGACCATTGACGATTCAGGATATTCAGACTACTCCGTATGCGAACGGGCGCACACCATATCTCGGCGCGACGGTAACGTTGCGCGGTCTCGTCACTGCCGATACAGCAAATATTGGCATCGCTCCGTTGAATACTGGGGGTACAACTTCGTGGTACATGCAAAGCGGAAACGCTCCATGGTCTGGCATTTGGGTTGTTGATACGCTCATGCGCCCGCGCCGCAACGGTGATAGCTTGACGATTACAGGCGTTGTGGCTGAGAATTTCGATGTGACGAGAATTGAACGGCTGACGTCGCCACCGACCGTCAATGCAACGAGCGTAGCGTTGCCACCGGCAGTTGTGCAAACAACCGGGACATTTGGTCCTGCAGCCGGGAATGGCACAATCACGGCGGAACGATACGAAGGAATGCTGGTTCGCTTCAACAACGTTCGCGTTACCAATCTTGCTCCGACGTTTTCCGATCCGACTGAGTTCGAAATTGACGACGGAGGTGGGCCGGTCATTATTCGACGCGACGGAACGCATAACGTGTCCAACATCCCCGGCGATTCAATCAACGGTAAACGAATCCTAAAACTGAACGACAGGATCACGTTCATGCAGGGAGTGATCTACTACAGTTTCAATCGCTATAAACTCTGCCCGCGTACCAACGCTGATATCGGGATCATCACCGACGTTGCGCTTGATCGCTCTTCAGAGATTCCATCGGCATATACACTTGCACAAAATTATCCCAACCCGTTCAACCCTTCGACAACAATTGAATTCAATTTGCCGAAGAGCGGATTGGTCTCGGTGAAAGTCTATAACACGCTCGGACAAGAAGTTGAAACGCTCGTGAGCGGAGAGCAAGCGGCAGGGAAGTACACGCTGCGATTCGATGCATCGAGGTTGACGACGGGTCTGTATTTCTATCGGCTACAAGCGGGTGAATTTGTGGCGACGAAAAAAATGCTCCTCCTCAAATGACCAATCGGTACTACGGATGATTGGATTGATGGATAATTGGATTGTCGGATTCAATTATCCAACAATCCATCAATCCATTTATCCTAAAGGAAAAAACGACGATTTGAACGCGAAAATTCTCCATACGATTCTGGCGACATGTTTGATTGCGCTCTTCAGTTGCAGCGAGAAAATCACGGACAATCCTCTCGCCAACAAGCAGCCGAAAACGTATCTCTGGCTGTTTCCTGATTCGACAATCGGCGTCGGCATCAGTCGCCAGCAGCTGCGCTGGTGGGGAGAAGACCCTGATGGCGTTGTGCGCGGCTACTTATTTGCATTTACGAATTCGCGAATGAATCGCGCTCCCAATCCCGACACGCTTCGCTACACGTGGGTGACGAGGAACGATTCGCTGATGCAGTTCCCGCTCGATACGTTGTTCCGCTACTTCACGGTGTTTGTTCGCGCTGTTGACAATTCGTTTGAAGGATTGCCGAATCAAAGCATCGTGCGACTCACGCCGCAGCCGTATCTCGACAACAATCGCAACGGAAGTTTCGACGCGGGCGATCAATCATTGACGGGTTTACTCGCGGCGACGGATCCTCTCGGTGCGTTGCAGGCGTTTCCTATTCGCAACACGAAGCCGACGATAGCGTTCAGCCCAAATCCAAACAACGGCGCGGCGCTCCGACAACCCGACACGACGTATACGGTTGCAACGTTTGCCTTCAAAGGCGCCGACCTCGATGGCGACAACACCATCGCAGGCTATCGAATTGCGCTCAATGATACGACGAATCAAGCGAACTGGTTGACAATTCCGTTGCGAGATACGATCGTTACGCTTGTCGTTCCGCGTGCGCGTAGCGACGCCGCTCCTCCCGGCAGCGGTGTCCAAGTCGCGACGGATGTTTACGGCGGAAAATTTTTGGGCAGGCGATTGATCGGTCAAGCGCCGGGTTTGAGGCTTGATGCACAAAACATTTTTTATGTCCAAGCGAAGGATGTTGCCGGCGAATTTAGCCCCACAATACAAATGCCTTCGGGTACGCTTCGGTGGCATGTCAAGCGTCCGCTGGGCAAACTGCTCTTGCTCCAGGACTACACGAGAAACGACGCCGCCTCGGCGACAGCGACGTACGATAGCGCGCTCGCTGCGGTTACGGGAGGTCAGTTTGTCAACGTCGATCGGATGAACATTTCGTTTGGCGTCAACGCGGTGGATAAACAAGCCGGCGTGCTCAGCACGATGGTGCCGCCATTCATTGACCCTGCGTTGATCAATACGCTTCTTCTTTATGATTTTGCGTTCATCTACACTGACGAGTTTCCGAGCATAGCCGTTTTGCAAGTGGCTCCGTTTACGTACGTGCAAAATGGCGGCAAACTTCTCTTCTCAACCTTCTTCACGCCGGATTTCAGCCGCTTCAATGTCGGTGCAGTGTTGCGAGACTTTGCGCCGATTGACAGCGTGTGCAGTGTGTTCCTTCCGGCAACGACGATTGTCCCGGGCGCGAGATTGATTCCTGCAAGCTATCGCGTACAACCGGACAGCAGTGATCTCACCAACGTCTATCCTCGGCTGGCGTTCAATGCCACTCCGGCGTCGCACATATTTTTCATGCGGGAAGTATATAAGCGCACGGATGCGCGAGTGATCTACCGGCTTCAGCGAGATCCATCACGCTACCGCTCCGTTGATCCTGCCGGCGGCGCTGATACGTTGAGCCCAAAGATCGCAGTTCTCGATGGCCAGAGGAAAGTAATTTTCTTCAGCGTACCGGTTCACCTGTTGAACAATCGGCAGGAAGGGAGCAGCTTGGCTGCGCTCTTCGACAAAATGTTCAATGGGCAATTCAGCGAACGTCAAAAAATCGACAGAAGAAAATTCTGATGCGTCGCTCAATTACATATTGCTTGTTTGCGATCCAGTTGTTTGCAACTGTGTCACTCGCGCAGCAAACGGGAAAGGGGAGGTTCGAAGGGAAGGTCGTGGACGCGAAGACGAATGAAGAACTGCCGGGCGCGAACGTCATCATCAAGGGAACATACTATGGCGGTTCATCGAAGCTCGACGGCATAGTGAAGGTCGAGAATGTCAACCCGGGAAGTTACACGCTTGAAGTTTCACTGCTCGGATACAAAGTCGTGCAGTTCACGAACTTCAAAATCGAGGCGGGACAAACGGCGCGCTTCACCGCGAAGATGGAAGAAACTGTTCTCGCGCTCGATAAGGAAGTTGTCGTCATCGGTGAGAAGCCGTTGTTCGACATCGAAGAGACTGCAAGTCGAAGAAGCGTAGGCCAGCAAGATATTCAAGCGGCCGCGCTCACAAGGGTCGAAGCGATTGTTGCGCAGTCTCCCGGCGTTGTTTTCTCCGACAATGAGATTCACATTCGCGGCGGACGAACACATGAGGCTGCGTTGCTCCTCGACGGCGTTTCGATTCAAGATCCGCTCGCGGGAACGGGTTTCGGTTTGCAAGTTAGCCCGCAGTCAATTCAGGATGTCGAAGTAATCACGGGCGGCTACAACGCCGAATACGGTCAGGCAACTTCCGGCATCATCAACATCACGACGCGCGAAGGTTCGGACAAATACAGCGGCTCGATTTCGTACAAGCTCGATCACTTTGGATTCAATAATACCTCGCGCTCGAATTGGAACACCGACAATTTCGACGCAACGTTGAGCGGACCGGAACCGATCACGTCGTATCTTCTTCCCGCTCTCGGTCTCGACATTGGCAAAATCAGTTTCTTCGGTTCGGTCTACGCGAAGCGGAGCGACGACTACTTGCGCTGGGTCGAAGTTGCCGGAACCGACGGACGTGTGGCGCGAGTTCAAGCGCTTGCGCCGAACGGCTTGTTTTCCTCGATCTTCAACGGGAGCGATTGGGCGCCGCGCCGCAATAACGATTACTCGATGCTCGCCAAGCTGACGTGGAAACCAACGGGCACGACGAAACTCGCCTACACGTTCAATCAATCCGTCGCGATCAATCAAAACACTCAAACGATCCAGGCAACGCTGGATCGGGTCGAGCCGAATCCCGGCTATCAATATCTTTTTCAATTCATTCCCGACAGCGCGAACACATTCACGCAGAGAAATCTCCAGCACGCGCTTTCCTGGACGCACACGCTGAGCAAGGTAACATTTTACGAGCTGAGGTACAGCCGCTACACGGCGCACATCCGCGGCGACGCGAATGGAAAAGATTTCAGCGCGTACATCGAACCGCAGGATATCGTCACGTTTCCCATTCGTTACTTCAACCAAGGTAGAGACACCGTCGGCGTGATCCCGGGCGACGGTTTCTACGACCTTGGCGCGCCAAGCTCATACCGCGACCAATTCGCCATCGAACATACATTCAAGCTCGACGTCTCGCATTATTTCAGCGAGAAAAATAAATTCAAGACAGGCGTGGAGATGCGCTTTCAAGAACTGCAGATGGTAGACATCTTCCGGCCGTGGATCAAACCGCAAGGTTTCGACAACGACATCTACAGTGTGCATCCGGCGCTCGGCGCGATATATGCGCAAGACAACATCACGCTGAAGGGGATGATTCTCAATTTCGGCTTGCGTTTGGATTATTGGCTCCCCGGAAAATATGTTGACGACGTCGCAAACAATCCGTCGGACTCGCTCATCGTTTCGCCCGGCTTGCGCAAGCAATATCTCGGCAACACATTCGGCTTGTTTGGACGAAGAATGAAAGCGCGTATCAGCCCGCGGCTGGGAATATCCCATCCGATTTCCGACAACCAAACGCTGTTTTTTTCCTACGGGCATTTTTCAAAATTCCCCAGGCCCCAGTATGTCTATTCGAAACTCAGACGCACGAGTATACGCTCGAATACGGCAGCCGTCGGCAATCCGGATTTGAATCCCGAGACGACGGTGTCCTACGAGCTTGGTGTTCGCAATCAGCTTTCCGGCAACGACGTCCTCACCGTGACCGCATACTATAAGGACATCTTCGATTACATTACGGAGAAGACGGTTCGGCGCACGACTGGGCTTGGCGGTTCGCAATTCTACGGAACAAACCTGAACCTCGACTATGCGCGCTCGCGCGGAATAGAAATCGAATACAAGAAACGGATCGGCAATTGGTTCAGGGGTTCCATCGCAGGCTCGTATTCGACGGCGACGGGCAAGAGTTCCTCACCGAGCGAGGCGGCGGTACGCGTGCAGCAAGGTGAACCGGAAAACATTAAGGAGCGATCGCTCGTTTGGGATCGGCCGTTGCAGGTTTCCGCGAATCTCAATTTTTCAGTCCAAAAAGATGAGCCGCTGTTTGATTTCGGCAAAGGAATTTTCGACGATTACAATCTTTACGTGCACCTCTCGTATCAATCCGGCAAACGCTACACGCCACAAAAATTCATCGGTCTTGACGCCGCCACGGGTCGCCCTGTGTACATTGCGGATCTTGATCGGATCAATGACGAACTCGGCGAGAATTGGTTTTATGTCGATCTCAATTTTGAAAAATACTTTGATGTGGGATTCGGGAAGCTCATCGCGGCGGTCGAGGTACAGAACCTGCTCGACAACAAGAATTCTCAGGTCATCAATCCCGTAACGGGGCGAGCATACGAATACGGCGATGCGACCCCGCAAAGCTACAACGATCCCTTGTACCCTCAGCTGACGGGGAACGTCTCGCCGTACCCGTACGACCCCGCGCGCTACAAAGAGCCGCGCACGATTCGATTCAGTCTAGCATTTCGATTTTGATGAAGCGATTCATATTCATAGCGGCGTTTTCTGCGGCACATGTCCTGCACAGCTCGGCGCAGCTTGTGCCGAATCTCGGCGGTCAGCGCGCAGGAATTTCCGCGTTCCAGTTCCTGAAGATCGGCGTCGGCGCTCGCGGCGTTGCGATGGGAGAATCGTTCGTCGCTGTCGCGAATGACGCCTCGGCGCTCTACTGGAATCCGGCGGGACTCGTTCAGTTCGCTGACAATCAGATCATTGCTTCACATACGGAATACGTCGTGGACATTCGTCAGACGTTTTTCGGCATAGTGTATCATCTGAGCGAAGGCGACGCGCTCGGCGCTTCGTTTTCTTCTCTGTCCATGAACGACATGGAAATCACCACGGAGACACAGCCATTCGGGACGGGAAGATTTTTTTCGTTCGGCGATATTGCGGTTGGCGTGACCTACTCGAAACAAATGACGGAACAGTTCAGCTTTGGCGCCACGGTGCGCTTCGCGGAAGAAAAACTCGATGTGTTGAAGATGCGCTCGGTGATGATTGATGTGGGAACATTGTACTGGACCGGCATTGGTTCGACGCGCTTCGCCGTGACGATTTCAAATTTCGGCTCGGATGTAACGCCGAAAGGAGCCGTCACGCGATTCAACAGCGCCACGGTGGATGAGTTTCAATCATATTCACTCCCCACAATCTTCAAGCTCGGCATCGCAATGGAGGCGATTGAAGATGAGGATTCGAAACTGACGACGTCGTTGCAGCTCAATCACCCCAACGACAACTCGGAACATTTTCGGCTCGGCGCGGAGTTTGCGTTTCGCAACACGCTCTTTCTCCGTGGCGGGGTGAAGCGGACGATCGGGCAGAAACTCTTCGGAGATGATCAAACGTCGCCGGACGATTTTACGCTCGGCGCAGGTTTTGCCGTCGAATTGCAGGGCTTGAGTCGCATCAACGCGGATTATGCCTTCGCGCGTTTCGGCGACCTTGGCTCCGTTCACAGATTTTCCGTCGCGATCACATATTGATGAAGAAATTCTCACTTATATCGCTCGCTCTTGGTATCGTTCTGCTTGGGCTGATGGTTGGGTGTGAGGATAAGCCGCCGCTGCTGCAGCCGATTCCCGAAACGCAATTCGATACAGCCTACGTTCAGATCACCCCGTCGTTCTCAGGGTTCAATCAACCGAAAGATATTCTCATCGGCAACGATCAACTTTTGTACGTCGCGGACTCAGCGAACAACCGTATCGTGATGATGAACCGCGCGGGACAAATTCTCAGCCAGAGAACAGTCCTCGGACCCGTTTCGGTTGCGCAAGACAGCAGGCTTGACCTCATTGTCGGCGGCTTGGTTGTTGCGCCCAATCGCCGCGACACAGCCGGCGCGGTCTTCCGGTATCATCTTGTCGCAGTGAATCATCGTCTTGATTCAGCGCGCGTCGACACGATTTGGAAGGAATTTGAAAAACCCGCGAGGCGATTTCCGGGCGTCACGATCTTTGGCGATAACTCATACCTGGTCGTCCGTTCGGGTCCGGATAACGCAAGCTTCGTGGATCCGGATGGACGCGTTCTTCAATTTGCGTCAAACGACAATTTCATCACTCCCGTCGCGTCGCTGACGACTCGGGCAGGGACCGGCATCACGGACATTTTCAAACCGACAGCGATTGCATCCTTTCCCA
>JANNUB010000508.1:0-4658 GCA_031394795.1 Ignavibacteriota bacterium
GGCAAGGGCTACGCGTTCGTGGGGGAAGAACACGCTCTTACCGTTGGAACAAAATCGTATGCAGTTGATCTCCTGTTTTACAATTTCATTCTTCGACGGTTCATTGCGATTGATTTGAAGAGGCTTGATTTCAAACCGGAATACACCGGCAAGATGAATTTTTATCTCTCCGCAGTAGATGCACAACTGTGCCGAAACGAAGACAACCAAAGCGTCGGTATTGTGTTGTGCAAAGACAAGGACGACCTCGTTGTGGAATTTGCGCTGCGCGATATTCATAAGCCAATGGGCGTCGCGACCTATCGAACCACTTCCGGCTTGCCCAAACAGCTTGTACGTGTGTTGCCGTCCGTTCAGGAACTCAAACGTCAACTTCAAACAAAGCGAATATGAACAAAATAATTGTTCTTGCCGCATTTGTTGTTCTGTGTTTCTCCCTCGCATTCGCCCAACATTCAATTGACTTCGAGCTTGTCGAATCCATCCCCATCGAAACCACGCTCGACAATCCCGATATACGCGACACGCAAGAAGTTTGGTTGGAGATGATCAACGGTGCGAAGAAGTCGCTCGACGTCGAGCAGTTTTATATTTCAAACAAAGAAGGCGAGCCGCTTGAGGAAGTTATTCAAGCAATCGAAGCTGCGGCAAAGGGCGGCGTGAACGTGCGGGTACTCTGCGAATTGAAATTCTACAAAACATATCCCGAAACGATTGACCGTCTCGGAAAGGTCGAAAACATTTCCACTCGCTTGATTGACTTCACGAAGTTTGGCGGGGGCATTCAACATGCGAAGTTCTTCATCGTTGACGGTGAGATGATTTTTCTCGGCAGCCAGAATTTTGACTGGCGAGCGTTGAAGCATATTCACGAACTGGGATTGAAAATTCGGCACAAAGAAGCTGTCGCATTTTATCAAGACATCTTCAATTTCGATTGGAATCTTGCCGAAACGAACGAGCAATCTTCCGTCAGCAGAGATCTCTCACTCAAAAGCTACAAGCACTCATTCATTCTCATCCAAAACAACGACACGCTCACGTTCACGCCAACTGCAAGTCCCATCGGCTTCATACCCGACACATCATTGTGGGACGAGCCGAACATCTTGAAGTTGATTGACGGAGCGGAGCACGAGGTCTCGCTGCAATTTCTCGGCTACTCGACTCGCAGCCGCGATAAAAGCATCTACAAGAATTTAGACGATGCGCTTCATCGCGCCGCGAGTCGCGGGGTGAAGGTTCGACTGCTCGTCTCCGACTGGGAGAAAGCAACGCCCGCGGAAAAGCCGTTGAAGGAACTTGCGCAAGTGCCCAACATCGAAGTGAAGTTCAGCGTCATCCCCGAATGGAGCGGCGGGTACATTTCATTTGCGCGCGTGGAGCATTGCAAGTTCATCGTCGTTGATGGAGTGTCGTTTTGGTTGGGAACAAGCAACGCGGAGAAGAGCTACTTTTACACGTCGAGAAATCTTGGCGTGATTGCAAAAAGCAAAACACTCGGTGCGTTGCTTCGTCGAGTGTTTACGGCGAGTTGGGATGGACCGTATGTCGAGCTTGTCAAACCAGATGTGAAGTATGAGAAACGGAAGCATGATGGAGAATAACGTTGACTCTTTGGCAGGGTCATCGTTGTTCATAGAGAATAGACAAAGCCGCGCAAGACGCGAGTTGCCACCATCAAGCAACCCTGCGCCGGCGCGACTTCGCCTGCCCGCTTCAACGGACAATCAGGATAGCGGGCGTGCCTCACGCCGGAGCGCCTTTTGGCATGCTGGCGTGCCTGCACGGCGTAGTGCAGCGTTGCGGCACGCAGGCGTGAGACCTTCCTCGACATCTTACGGCAGCAAGTTCACCCCAATCCACCACTGCAAATCGGAAAGCTTCTGCCCTTCGTACGTGTCAACGAAATTCGGTACGACGAGGAAACGAATGTTGAACACGCGTGATGGCGAAACCGTCAATCCCGCAAGCAACGTTGTCCGAACATCGCTCACGTTTTCCTGCGGCTGCGTGTAGCGCTCGCCGAACCGCTCGTTGCGCGTCGTCCCTTGTTGATTTGATCTCATGCGGTAATCGAAAATCGCGAGCGTTACATCGTCCACCTTCCACTCCGATGCGCTCCGATTGAGACCGAAGAGCAGCTCGACGACGTCGGACGTTTTCACGGTGAGGAAAATCGGCATCGTGAATCGGAAGAGCTTCGTGCGGAAATCCCATCCGAGCGTCTTTGCCTCTGCCGTCGAATCGAAATGGCTGTACGGGTAGCTTCCGCTCGATGAATAACGCGAAAACCTGTTTGCAAGAATCGCTTCGCTTGTTTTTGTTTCGACAATCTGTCTTTCGAATTGCAGTCCGATAGATAACTTCACGCTCGGCTTGATCTGCCATTGCAGCGATCCAACGGCGCGATGCGTTGTGCCCGTCCTCGTTCCGGTTCCGTTGCGTTGATCGAAAAGACGGGAGTTCGAAACATGGTTCGTCACGGACGTATCATACTGGTAACGCGATCTGCCGAACGACGTGTCGAGAATTGATCCGGCAAGCGTGATGTCAGTGTTTTGCCGCGTGTACTGGTAATGAAATTGCAGCAGTTGTGTGGGCGTCGCCTGTGCCTTGAAGTTGATTCCGGCGAGATGCGTTGTCCCATCGTGCTTCCACGTTTGCCGCTGGTTTCCTCCGCGGCTGTAGTAGTTCCAATTTCCCGTCGTTGCTCCGATCGGTCCGTAACTGTAGTAGGATGAATCACCGCGCGTCAACAGCTGTTCTGCGTCTCCCCACAAGTAGCCGCCGGTAATTCCCAGATTGTACTTTTCATTGAGCGCGTAGTTCGCGCCGCCGATCAGTTCCCAATGTCCGTACGACTGATTTCTCGCTTCCACGTTGCGCCAAAGAGATGTGCTGTTGCTCGAGTAGTAATTTTCCCACAAGTTCTGCGAGCCGTACGAACCATCGCGGTCAAAATTTACTCGCCCGAATTTCACACCAATATTCAAAGCTGGATCAAGTTCATAGCCGGCAAAGAGCGAAACGAAATGTCCGTTCTGATGCATGTTGTCCGACCCACTGAACTTGTCCACGATGGGAATGTTTTCCGCAGCAGCAGAACGAACGCCGAGATAGTCGGAGCCGAGCACCGATTTGTAAATGTCCTGCGGAATGGCATAGTATTTATCATCCTGCGAAATCATTTGGTACGTGACGCCGAGTGAGAGATTGCTGAGCGCGCCTTCCGTCGGATGAAAGAGAAACGCCGCGGAGAGGACTGGCTCAAGCTCACGTCTCGTGTTGACGTAAAAGCGCGGATAGGGCATGAACAAGTCATTCGCGATCCTACTCGATGCGAGAATCGGATAGGGATGATAGTAATTGCTCCTATCAAACACGTCTCGAGCGCTTCGAAAATCAACATAAAGATAACTGGACTGCACGCTGTCGCGATAGAGATACGATGGGTTGACATCGAGATTGACGAGCGGATCATCCAGTACTCCAGCGACAGAATTCTTGAACGTCCCGATGCCGAAAGGGACAAGCTTGTACGGTGTGAAAAAGAAATCCGTTTGCTCGAACGATTTCTCCATCACCTGCTCGCCAAAGTATTGCGCGTGGCTCGCGCTGAACGCGGTGAGCAGAAGGCAGAGTGTGAATTGTGTTTTGAATTTACGATTCATGTTTTTGACCTCCTTAGTACAATGAAAAACGAGAAAAATGTAAAAGGAAAAAAGAGAAAGTTGTTTTGTTTCATGGAATTCTTCGATACGCATGACCATAACAATCAATGCAAAGGTCTGTCAGTTTCAGCGTGTCATTGTCAATGCGAAACGCTTGCGGAACGAATCGGAGCGAATCCTGATAATGAATCACGTCGCTCGAATCGGCGCTCAAGAATGTCGGCTCGCATCTGATGATGAATGTTGTGGTCGAGACAAGGGTGTCGTTGCGATAGTACGAGAACAAGCCACTCCTTTCATACTCGATGCGGACGATGGGAGGCGGCGTCAATGTGTGACCCGTGATTCCTCCGACAGACTTGAGCCAATTCCATTTGCCGTAGATTGCGGGGTCAACTATCCTTCCGAAGCCCAACGCTTCAACTTGCGCCAATTGGCTTTTTCTGATGCGCGCTGAATGCATCGCAGCATACGTGGGACATACAATGCACGCCTTACACACTGCATAGAGCTCAATCGAAGTTGCAAACACTGCGATGCCCGCTGCATTCAACAGTCGTTTCGTATCGGGTGGTACATAAACATCCTGCGTGCATTGCCTGCCTCCGCTGAATACTTTGCCGACCCAAATCAGTTCTTGATCGGGCGGCAAAGCCGTCTCCTGAAGATTCCCAATATCTTCACAGCTCAACGAAACAAAAAAAGCGGAGACCAGAACCGTGAAGAATCTCGTCGTTGTCACAATTTCTCCTTCATTGTCGAGAAACGAATCTCATGCCGTTAGGAAAACGCTAATGAAGCGAATACACAAACGTCAACTGCTGCGTCACGAGCGTAATGGTATCCACAACAAGTTCACCCGATGGCGCGGGCAAAATGTCGTTTGCGCGAATCAACTCTGCGCCGTTTGCAAACAACCCTTGCTGAGAGACTGTGCCGACCATTCCATTTCCGAAAACCAACTGCACTGTGTAAAGTAACCGG
>JANNUB010000203.1:0-4799 GCA_031394795.1 Ignavibacteriota bacterium
GTGTTGAAGCGCTCGTAGTTTTTCTTCTCCCTTGCAGAGTGCGCAATACTAATGCCAGACAAAACTGCGCGAAAAGCTTCGGAACAGACGGATTTTCGGGCGGCGAGAATGCTGAGATTCTCAATCCTGAGAAATGGCGCCTCAAGTTGAGAATAGGATGATGCTGCGCTATATGCCACGCAAGAGGTTCTGCAAAAAGTGAGAAACGGATAATCCTGACAAGTTCGCTTCAATGATTTTTGGGAAATGTGAAGGTCGGGAAATGTTTTTCTCAAAAAAATGAAATATCCCGCGCACCAAAGGGTGCGGTCAGGCTTTCTAATAATCCCTTTCTTGCCCAAACGCGTTCAGCTTACCGTTGATATGTCTCGTTGGGTCGGTGATTCTTCCCGTCGCATCAACGATTCCAGCGTGGCAAGCGGAACATGTTGTAGCGTCCGGGTGTGTTCCTCCTTGCGCCGGCGTTTTTGGCAATGCTTTTTCGACTGTTGTCGGCTTCGTAACGTCGCCGTGGCAAGTGCCGCACGCCATCTGCGAACCGGTTGCGTCATTCCAAACTGGCGCGAATGTCGTGTTGCCATTTTTGAAATTGCCGTGGCAATACGTTGATGCGCACGTGAGCGCGCTTGCGTTGAAACTTGGGCTTGGCGTGAACTGCGTTAGTGTTGAATCATAATCCGCTGTTCCGCGCTCGTTCGTCACCGTTCGCGCAAGAGGATTGTTCATTACTACTTCTGCATTCGGCGAGCCATCAATATGTCCGTCGGCATAAATCGGGCCCGGCACAACGTGACATTCCTGACACAGCATCGCCGAAGCAATCGTGCTTCCCGAATAGTGAATCTGATGTGCGCCGACTCCGCGTGCAGCTCGTGCGGTGTTGCCGCTCAAGTCCCGCGGCGGCGCGGGATTGGTCGCGCCGTGGCATGTCGCGCAATTCTCAACGCCGCCGGCATCAGTGTGACACTTGCTGCACGAAACGTTCGACGTTCCTCCGTTGTATTGCGGTCCATGACAGGTTCTGCACGAACGCATATCCCAGTTTGCCTTACGAATCGCCGCACCGTGAAAATCCGGCGAGAGTTTGTTCACCCAATTCGCATCATGCACTTGAGCGCCCGGCTCTGTCGGCGGCGGCAACCCGTTCTTCAGGTCGGCACAGCCGCTCCAAAGAAGAGCGGCCAGCACTATCAAAAAAAGAAATCTCTTTTTCATAATTGTCATATTCGTCACTGCGTTAGGGTGTTCTCAAAGCCTGCAGCGAGGAGTTCATCAAGTCTTGCGCGTACTTCGTGTTGTGAATGCCTCTGCTGAGGTCGTGCTCGACAAAAAAGAAGTTGAACAACGCGCCGGCTTTCACCGCTGGTGTAATCTTCAAAGGACGCGTGGTGCTGGCGTTTACCGTTCCGGTGGCAGTAAGCCAACCGCGTTGAACGAGCATCGTCTCAAGCGTGTGCAGCGAATCCGTCACCGCTTTCTGCGCTGCAAGAATGGTGGCTTTCGTGTATCCCGGCGCGCCATGGCAGCCCGACTGATTGCAGCCCACAAGCATGAAGAGCGTATCCGTTCCCGTCGTGCTGTACCGGATGTTCATCGAGTGTCCACCTGCGCGTCCCGTTCCCAACGTTGGATAGATTGGCTCCGCCATGTGGCATTCCGTGCAGCCTTCTTGTTTTATGGTTGCATTCGTCGTGTGGTTGGAATTTCCTCTGTACGCATAGCCGGGGAATTGGAAACCGCCGGTCCCCATGAGCATCTGCCCCTGCACTCCGTAGTGCGGGTACCATCTGCTGCTGGTGATGGTGAGCGTATCTGTTGAACCGGGATTCGCAGGCATGCGCGGACTCATCGGCGAGGTCGTTCGCGTTTGATGACACCACACGCACATGTTTCCTTTGCCATAGTCGAACACCGCGTCCGGTACGCCGGCGACGTATGAGAAGATAGTAACGGGGGCAGTAGCGCGCCGTCTAAAGTCGCCATTCAAGTGTGGCGAGTGACACGCAAAGCATCCGGGCGGACTCGGGTTTGCAATGTTGCTCGCGGTTTGAGGAACTGGTGTCCCTCGCTTTGCCCGCTCAATGAATCCCTGCGTCGTATGACATCCCGAACAGTCCCTTCCGTTGCGTTCAAAGTCGGGACCTAATCCGTGTTTGGACCGCTCCCACTGATAGCGCCGGGCAGTGATGTTGTACACCGAGTCAATATCCTGCGTGTGGCATGTACCGCATTGAAGATTCGGGGCAAAGCCTTCCAGGGTTGCAACCGTGTTCGTTCCATCCTTGCCGGCCGGTCCCTGCGGACCTTCGCAGCCGAAGAGAAGCAGCGCCGCAGTGACAAGCACAGCAAACATTGCAATCGGTGTGAGTGATTTTTTCATGACAATTACCTCCATAGTTTCTGATTCATTCTCTGCTTGAATTGTTTTACACTTTTTACTCTACGCTCCATGCTCTACGCTCTCCTACCGAACTTTTCCATTCTCGAAATGGCACGTCATGCAGCTCGGGTCTTTGCCTTCCACGTCGTGGCAGCTGATGCAGCTTTCTATGTCGCGCCGCGCTTCTTCAGCGTGCAAGCCGCCGCCTGTGCCGCGCCCGAGCGTCGTGAATCCCGGAATGCTGTGCGATGCGGGTTTGAACTTCAACTGCGAGATGTTGCCGCCCGTGCTGTGGCATTCTGCGCAAAACGTTTGCACCGAGTGGCACGATTGGCAATCAGATTGCTTTGCTTTTGCATCAATGCCGTGCGTGAAGCGATAGTTCAACTCATGTACGTTCTGAAGCAGCATTTGCTTTGGAGAATCTTTGGTTGATGTTTTATGCGACGGCTCCGTTGTTAAGTCCCTTCCCTTGCCGAGCGCGTACGACTTCAGTTCGGGATTCAGATGGCATTGCTGGCAAAATGTTTCCGCGTGACACGTCTGGCAGTCCGAGCTCAACGCGCCGACGCGTGTCAGGTCGCGATGATTGCGCGAGAAGTCCGAACGCTGGTGGTCTACCGGAAGCAGCGATGCGAAATTCGTGTGGCAATTTTCGCAGGTATTTGTCGCTTTGACGTTGTTATGACAAGTGTTGCACGTTGCCATCGAGGGGAGGTTTGCGGCAGACGCTTTTTCAACATTGTCTAAACCCTGATGGCACGTCGTGCATTCAACACCTTCCATCGCCGTGTGTTGTTCGTGTGAGAATTTCACTTCGCGCGGCGCCGGCAGTGGAATCGCCTGAATGTCCGCGGGGTTATTGTGGCAGTAGCCGCACTTTTTTTGCTCAGCATCATTCACCTGCTCTTCATGGCACGACACGCACGACTCGTGGTTCGTCGAGTTGTAATCCGATGCGAGCTTGCTTGTTTTTGCGGTCGTGTGGCACGTCGCGCAATCCGTAACGCCAGCCTCTGTCAAATGAAACTTATGCGAAAAGGTTATCGAGCGGGCACGTCCATCGTCGTTTGTTGATGGAACGCTATCGGCTTTCAGTATTTTGTCGCTGGTAAGAAGAACACCGAACCCGATTGCGATGCTGATGAGAAGTATTACGTATCGGCGTAGCATAGAAGTTTTCCTGTCAAGACTCATTCGCTGTCAAGCCCCCAAGGCACGAAGCGCACAAAGTGGTTTTTATTTTTTCTCTCTCACCGTTCATAAAAAATCTTCGTGTCGCTTCGTGACCTTAGTGGATTAGAATTTCGTCGTAAACCAATAATTGAATTTCCCGAACAGCCGCCAATCGTTCTGCACGATTTTGTTCCGCAGCCATTGCCCCTGCACATCGAACGCGAACTGTTCCCACGGGCGCACCGTCGCGCCGAGCGTGCCGGCGATTCCCTCTTCACGCTTCGCGCTATCGTCGAGCCGGTACGTCATGTACGCAAGTCCGAGTGTCGGCGTCAGCATGTTTTCGAAGAGCGGGTAGGCGAGCGAGATGTTCGCGTTGTCAAGTTCGCCCGCGATGCCATTGGTCCCGCGATACGTGAAGGTGATGAAGCGATGCGCGACGCCGAGTGTGTAGCGGAAACTTTCATCTCCTGAATATTTCACATACGCGCCGCGCGCAAAGCCCCGCACTTCCGGAGCCAAAATATAGTCCGCGCCAAGCTCGAACTCACTTACCGCTTTCAAATCAAACACCGAGAAGAACGAATTGTACAACAGCCGCGGCTCGCGATGAATGAAATCGCCGCTGATGCTCAAATCATTGGACACGCCGAGACGCACACCGAACTGCCCGCGTTGCGTCTTTTTGTAATTCAAATCATAATCATAACGACCGTACAGCCTTGACGTGCCGAAGCTGTACGACACGTCGCCGCTCACGTATTGCTCTTTCGCGTTGTCGGGAACAATGAAGACTTGAACCGGATTGAGCAGTAAATCTTCCCGCGCCGCCCAGTAGCCAACGCGCTCGCGCTGACGATTCATGTAACTCACGCCGATGCGCGCATTCTCAATTGCGCTCACCACCAATTGTCCGCCGATGGTGAAATTGTTCTTCAGCTTCTTCCAATCCTTCAACTCGTACTCAATCGGCGTTGTTTGTCCGCCGTACGCCGTGAACTTGAATTTGTTCTCGGCAAAACGCAGCGTCAGCACGCCGCCGTCAATCGTTCCGTTGCCGACGCCCGCGAAGTACGGCAAGCGTCCGAACGACAAATCCGCAGCGCTGAAAATATTTTTCCACTGACCGTACAAGTAATAGAAGCGATAGTCGGGAACTTCATCGAATTTCTTTTGCAGCATTCCGGCAACCTGAAAGTGCGTATGAATGCTGAAGTCGCTGAGTGCCGCATCAAATATCGCC
>JANNUB010000244.1:0-7448 GCA_031394795.1 Ignavibacteriota bacterium
CGCTGAGTTGCCCGCGTTGTTCGTTGAAGAAAATCTCAGCCGCAGGCTCTGTTCGGTTGCCGTCGGCGATTTGGAATGTGTAATCAATCGTCGCGGAAAGAATGTCGCTGGGGCTTCGCCGTTTCAGCAGCGAGATGCTGAGCCCGCGCGTGTTCGCGTAATTAAGATTCGTGAGAAGTCTGTAAGGCTTATCGCCGCGAGCGGTTTCAATACGCTGCGTGACAATATAATTGTCAACGTCTTTGTAATAGCCCGTCACTTCGATTTTCAAGTTGTCCGTCAGCCCTTGCTGCAAGCCAAGCTCGTACTGAATGCTGCGCTGCGGATTGACTTCCGGGTTGCCGAACCTTGGCGTTGTGCCGGGTGCCGCACGGAAGTTCGGGTTCTCGTACAAACTGGATAGCGATCCAATCTGATAAAAATGTCCGTAGGAAAATCGGATTGTTCCCCGATCGGTGATAGGATACGACACACTAAATCGCGGAGCAAGCATATGCTTGATGGATGACTTCGTTGCGCCGTCGGCGTAGAAGCCCGCCGAGTCGCTCAAAAGGTATTCGTTGCTGAGGGCTGGATTGTAGTTTGCAGCGGGGTCGAAGTATTCGTAACGCAAACCGAGGTTGAGAATGATGGAAGTGAAGAGCTCGATCTTGTCCTGAAGGTACGATGTGAGTTGCAATGGTTTGCGCGTATAGTTGATGTAGCCTTCATTGACAAACGGAATGAACGGTTGCAGCTTTACGCCGCGCACCAAATCTTCCACTGTAAAAGACTTGTTGTGATCATTTGGATCGCCGAAGCGGAGGGTATAGTCTTCAACTGTCAATTTATGGCTTCGGACCTCCGCGCCAAACTTCACTTCATGATTGCCCAGAATTTGAGCGACGAGGTCGAACTTACCACTGATCATTGTAGACTTGCGCGTGAACCGTCGGAGATCAACGCCGCCGGTATAAAAGCTCGTGTTCGGAAGTACAGTTTGATACAGGGAAGACAAATAGCGCGGATCGTTGATATCTTCATAAGTTCGCGTAGAACCTTTATCAAGAATATATGACCCTTTCAGTGTATAGAACGCCCTGTCACCCAGCGAATGCGTCCATTCGAGAGAATGAAAAAAACTCTCGCCCTTGTCTAACGCGCGACCATCGGGTTTGAAACGGTTTTCAATTGACCTGGATCTTGAATCCGCATTTGAAGTTCGGGAATCATTATTCGGATTGAGGGAATTGTCATACACAATCTCATACTTCAGTCGCATCTCCGGCGCAAACCTGTAGCGAAGATTGCCCTGCAAGTTATACGAACGACTCCAGTTGAGCGGCACAACATCACCGTTACCGGTTGGTCTGCCCACGCGTTCGCTGGTGTCGCGAGTGAATGCGCCGAAGTACAGCGGGTCGGTAGAACTGACTCTGCGTCGCGGGTCGCCGGAAGGGAATGCATTCGGTGCGAGGAACGCATCTTGCGGGTTGTACAATTGTTCGCCATACAAATATCCACCCAACCAGTTATACACACCCGAACCGTAGAAGGACAAATCTTCCGTGAAAATCGGTCCGCCAAGCGAAGCCTCCGTGCGGTTGACGTTCGTCCAGTTCATCTTATCAATATTGAAGAACAACTCGCTGTGCGAACTCACGTGATCGCCCGTGAGATGTTTGAGGCTGCCCGTCCAGGTTGAACCTCCTTCTTTGGTAACGTAATTCACGACGCCGCTCAACGCGTTGCCGTACTCGGCGCTGAACGTGCCGCTCGAAACCGAAACCTCCTGCACGGCATTCGTTGCCAAGCCGACCGAGCGTGTGTTTCCGTACGGGTTGTTGATGTTGATGCCGTTGACCGTATACGCGATTTCGTTTCCAAGCCCGCCGCGAATGTGCAGCCCGCCGCCGTCGTCCACCGTGATGCCCGCTTGCAGTCCGATGATCTCGCTGATCTCGGTAACGGGAAGTTCGGTGATGGTTTCGGCGGAGATGGAGGCGACAGGGTTGGTGAGGTCTTTGCGGACAAGCGGTGTTCGCTCGCCCTGCACGACAACTTCATCTATCTGAACGTCTCCTTCTACAAGCGACATGTCCAGCGTCGTCGTGAAGTCGGTGGAGACGCGAATTCCCTTAATCGAATATTTTTTGTAGCCGATGAACGACGCCGTGACGTTGTAATTGCCCGGTGGGACGTTAAGGATGACAAACCGGCCTTCGACGTTCGTCGTCGCGCCGAGCGGTGTCCCCTCGACGCGCACGTTGACGCCGGGAATTTCGTCCTTCGTTCGACTGTCAATCACCCGCCCGGAGATCTTTCCGGAACTGCCGGCAATGGCGAGCATCGGGACGGTTGCAGCAAGCAGGCACAGACTGACAAAGCGGTAGAATTGCTTCATGCCGTATCCTTTGAGTTTGTGAGATGTTGATGTGAGTTCGAAGTGCAGGAAGCCGTCAGAGACTTCCGGAGCCGTATTGGCTCTCTTGACCTGAAGAGAACCATCTGAGATGCCTGGCAAAAATATAGAGAATAGGATTTCATGTTGCAAGAAAAAATCTTGATTATTGATTCCATTCTTTTCACATTGATGCGGCACATCGAACAACCGCATTCCCAACATACCTTTGGAGGCACTATGAAAAAACTTCTACTCACCGTTCTCGCGCTGGCTCTTACTTCGACGACCTATGCGCAATGGCGTTGTTTGTACGCAACGTATGATGATGACGCGTGCCCCACGTGCAACGCAACGGGCAACCAAACCATCGGGGTGGGGGTTATCAAGCAGGACATGTTCATTGCGCTTGTTACGCGTCTCAGCCCATCGTTAAGTTTCATGATTCCGTATGTCGGCGCGGATTCCGCCCGCGGTCGTCGCTATACCTATGGGTATGGAAACACAGCCACGGCGGGGACCTATCAAATCTGGACAGACGGAGGGTTTGATCAGGTGCAGATGCGCAACGCGTTCTCCATCGTAGCGACGCCGGATAGTGTGATCTATGTAGCCAACAACGATGCGGATCATAACATTCTCGTGTTTAAGTACGCGCAAGATACGATCAAGGTTATTGCGCCCTATCCTCGAACGACAACAGGGACCAACGGCATTTACGGTCTTGCCCTTGATGCGACGAAACGCGTCTACGTTTGCAATGATACAACAACGGGTCAAACGCAGGACATCAGAATTTACCGCCCGGCGGCTCAATGGTCTCCCGCTCACGCGGAGACGCCGCTCCGCACGATTGATCTGCCGAACGGAATTTACAAGGGCATTACCGTTTCGCCTGATGGCAGCAACATTTTTGTTTCTGACTACACAAACAGAAGAGTGCTGAAGTACACGGGTAGTGCAGCAACGGGATATGCGCTCGTACCCGGTTTCAATTTCCAGCTCAACGATGTGTTCGCATCAACGTATCGCGCGAAGCCTATCGGGCTTGGATATCTTTCTCCGAATAACATTCTTGCAGTTGCGTGTGATTCGTTGTATGGCGGCACCACCGGGTATGAATATGGGAGAATCTATTTTGTCAATCCGAACAACGGCAACTTGATTTCCAATGATACGAGTGTAAACCGTGTTGACGCAGCCGGCTGGAACTTCGCATTGACCGGGGGATACAATCTTCGGTCGGGCGGTACTGTTCCGGGCAATGCATCGGGCTACGCATCGACGTACGATGTGAAGTTTGATGAGAACAAAAACCTCTACACACAATCGCTCTATGGATGGACAGTTGACAAGTGGAGGTACACCGGCACGCTTCCGACCATTAGCGGAGTTGAAGAAGTGGGCGGTGTGGTTCCCGAATCTTTCATCTTAAAACAAAATTATCCAAACCCGTTCAACCCGGCGACGAACATCGAGTTCTCGCTATCGCACTCCGGCTTCGTGAGTTTGAAGGTGTATGACATTCTCGGCAAGGAAGTCGCAACGCTCGTGAATGAGCGGAAAGACGCGGGCAACTACAAAGCAACGTTTGACGCGCGTGAGTTGCCGAGTGGAACGTATTTCTATTCGATGAAAGCCGGAGACTTTTCTCACACGAAGAAACTGCTTCTCGTAAGATAATTTTTTTCTTCGTTCACTCACTGATCTTCTCAATCAACAGCATGTGCCCGCTTGTTCTGAAAACAGGCGGGCACAGCGAATCGCCCACTTCTCATTCGGAGGTCCCATGAATCGTTGTGTCCGGTTGTTGGTCGTAGGTATCGTTATTATGATGCCCGCGATTCTTTTCGGGGGAGTGTATTCTTCGGGGATTCATTTCACGAATCCCGACAGCAGCGCGTTCGACGGCAGCGTCACCGACGGCACAGGGTTGCGCATCAATTACGTCTTGAGCGACACCGCAAGCACGGTCGAGATCAGGATTCAAAACTCCGTAACGAATGCCGTCATCAACACCATCAATCTCACAAACCGCCAGCCGGGCTGGAATACAACACTATGGAATGGCGCGGGAGCCCCTGCATCTGCTGCAAGTTACTACGTGACAATCATTGCAACGCGCACGCCGCGTTCGACGACGAGCTATCGGCTTGGACGTTTTATCTTTACCGGACCAACAGGAACAGGATTCAACATCTTCAGCCGCGGTGTTGATTGTGTTCGGGACCAGACAAACCCGAACTTCGGCTACTTCTACACGAGCAACGCAGGTTTGCCGATTGGTCGAGGCTTCGCTCGCTATACAGGTGCAGGCGATGCTCGGGGAACTGCCCATCCAAACCCGTACCTCGCACAATCAGGGCAAAACACGAGCGGCATTGGCTGGAGCGAGGATGTCTCCGCGCCGGTGCACGCAACGATTGATGACCTCGGCAGAGTGTATGCATCGGATTTTCCGCGTGGACAAGTGTGGAGAATGGACAATAACACAGCGGTCCCGAAGCGCATTATCAGCAACATCCCGGAGCCCAAAGGACTCGCCGTTGTTGGAACCGGCGCCAATAGAAAAATCTTCGTGTGTGCAGCGGGCATGGTGCTACGCGCCAATATCGGCAATGCCGATACATTGAGCGGAAGACTTGACACCATTGCGCTTCTTGGAACCAATATCCGTGATGTCATTTTCGACGATGAAGGATTCATGTATGTCAACATTCGCTCGGGAACGGGCTTCGATGGGACTCTGCCCGGTTTTACGGAACGATTCAACATTACGGGCACGCTGCCAGTGACCGAATTCGACGCGCTCTTTACCGTGAACTGGACCGGCCTGCCGATGGGTTTGGGGCATTGGCGCGGAGCGAACACGACTTCCGCGGCGGACGATATCATTTATGTTTCACATCGTAGTGCAACAACCGCCGATCCTCCCGGCGTCTATAGGCTCACGCAACTAACAACTATGAGTCCCGTGCGCGAACATCTTTTCCGTCCGAGCGATGTGCCGGGGGGCGGGGGAGGCGACATCAACACGCGAGCCGATCTCACTGTTGATCCATCGGGGAATATTGTCTTCTTTGAAAATGGCAACGAGGAAATCATCTATCTCGAACCACCGGGATCTGCGGCTGTTTCATATACGACAAAAAGCGCGGTGACATTTACTCTCGGTACATCATCAGTCGAGCAGATTGATGGGATTCCTAGTGAGTTTGTGTTGAAGCAAAACTATCCGAATCCATTCAACCCCACCACAAACATAGAATTCTCGCTGGCGAAGTCCGGCTTTGTGAGTTTGAAAGTGTATGATGTCCTAGGAAAAGAAGTTGCAGCCCTTGTGAATGATGGGATGCAAGCAGGCAATTACAGAGTGACGTTCGATGCGCGCAATATTCCCCGCCAGAACGGCGGAGGCGGGCTGGCAAGTGCAACATATTTCTACACTCTTCGCTCCGGCTCCTTCACGCAAACGAAGAAGCTGATCGTGGTTAAATGAACAAGTGAATAACGATTCGTGATGAGCGCCCTGTCTTAAAGCAGGGCGTTCTTGTTGCTAAGCGAAGCCGCTTCAATCCGAGCTTGGTTTAGCAATGCAGCTTGGACACATTCCGTCCTAAGCAGCTCGAACGTACGTCGTTCCGAAAGTCCCGCCGGCGATGGTGGGACTTTTCGTTTTTCGGTATGTGGCTTTGTTGGTGATGCTTGCGTATATTTTCCTAACAAGTCACTCAATGTGAAATTCAACGAGGCATCAATGAAACTTCTCTTTCTTCTTGTCACAACCGGAGTCATGATTTCACCGGCGCATTCTCAACTCCGCGTAACCAAATCCGAAAGACTCCCTCTTGCCAAATCGCACGAGTGGAGTAATCCGACCTTCTCACCCAACGGCAAGCTGATCTACTTTACCACGTCGTCGTATCGAGGCATCTGGGAATACAATCCTGCGACTCGTACACAGCGCCAGATTGTTAATGGTCTCGCAAGCGGCTACAATTTTTCGCTCTCTTCGGATGGCAAGAATATCGCGTACCGTCGGTCGCGCAGCGAAGGTGTGAACCGCATTCAGGAAATTGTCGTGAAAGAATTAGCGGGCGGAGCCGCACAAGTGATCGGCAGCGGCGACAACCTTTCTACTCCGGTCTTCGCGGGAACAACAGTTGTGTACAACGACAACGTAAGCGCGAAGAATCTCGAAGCGCTCGCGTCGCATTCGAAACCGTTCGTGCTCGGCATCGAGAATACGAAGATCGCGCTCATCGTGAATGGAACGAAACGTTTGCTCGATCCGCTCGGCGGCGGAAGTTACATTTGGGGCGAAGTTTCTCCCGATGGTCGGAAGATGGTCGCGAGCGAGATGGCACGTGGAACATTTGTTTCCGCGCTCGACGGGAGAGTTCGCGCGCGTCTCGGCAGACGCAACGCCGCAACCTGGACGCGCAGCGGCAAGTGGCTTGTCTATATGAAAGACAAAGACGATGGTCATGTCATCCAATCCTCCGATCTGTTTTGCATCTCGCCCGACGGAAAGACGGTGCGGCAACTGACATTCACAAAAAATGAAATCGAGTTGAACCCAAAGTGCTCGCCTGCGGAAAACAAAATCGTCTGCAACACACTCGACGGCGGTATTCTTTTGATGACGTATGAGGAGAGGGGGAAATGAAAAACGGGATTGATTCAATGAAAAACGAGATCAATGAAAAAGGAAAAAGGGCTACACTGTTGTGCCTCTTCCTTCTCATTGCGACCGCGGCGTCGGTGCATGGGCAAACGTTGAGCGGGAGACGGTTTTGCATAGACCCGGGTCATGGCGGAAACAATCCGGCGAACGACCGGCGCATCGAATTGGACCCGGGTAATGTGTTCTGGGAAAGCGAGGGGAATTTCCAAAAGGCGCTTCGGCTCGATACGCTGCTGCAAGCGCAAGGGGCGTTCGTCATTCTCACGCGCTACACGAACACGTATCCGAATGACGACGAACCGACGTTGACGGCGCGCTGGACGCTGGCGAACGCGAACAACGTTCATTGGTTCCACTCGATTCATAGCAAAGCATTCAATG
>JANNUB010000261.1:0-8954 GCA_031394795.1 Ignavibacteriota bacterium
CGCGGCATTCTGTTCACACGCCGAACGCAGTCCGCCAGTTGAAGAAGGCGCTGACGAAGGCGTTCCAGTATCAGAAGCTGAACAAGGGGACATGCTTCATCGAAATCGTTTCCAACTGTCCGAGTGGATGGAAGATGACGCCGCTGGAGGCGAATGAGTGGATGGAGAAGAATATGTTTCCGTTGTATCCGATTTGGGAAATAAAGGTCCCTAAATCCTGAGTCCGCCGAAGGCGGACGAAGGATCTGAATCTCAAAACAACAATGTCTGCATATTGAATGAGACTGAGACCCTTCGCTGAAGAAGCGCTCAGGGGTTAGGAAGCGGAGCGAAGGGTCTCAAGGCAATTAGCTCTGAGATCCTTCGCTTCGCTCAGGATTGAGAAGTGACCCTGCGCTGCGCTCAGGATTGAGAAAGGCGAACAAATGGATGGAGGAGAATATGATATGAATGCGAGAACAACAACGGACCGCACAATGAATGGCGGCGAGATCCTTCGCTGCGCTCAGGATTGATGGAAGAATGACACATGAACTATTAATTGCCGGTTTCGGCGGGCAAGGCGTACTCTCAATGGGAATGACCCTCGGCTATGCAGCCATGATCGAGCAAAAAGAAGTCAGTTGGATGCCGTCGTACGGACCGGAGATGCGCGGCGGTACGGCGAATTGCATCGTGATTGTATCGGACAAAAAAATCAGCTCCCCGATCGTCACCACGTTCGACTCGGTTATCGCACTCAACCAACCGTCGCTTGACAAATTTGAGAAAGCGGTAAAATTAGGCGGACTGCTGATCTACGATTCCACCAACATCATCAATCCTCCGACGCGCACGGACATCGAGATCGTGCCGATTGCCGCAAGCGAAGAGGCGTCGAAGATGAACAATCTGAAAATCATGAACATGATTGTACTCGGCAGGTTTCTCGCGCAGAAAGAAGTAGTCGCCATCGAATCGGTGATGAAAGCGTTGAAAAAAGTTCTGCCCGAACGCTATCATCATCTGCTGCCGTTGAATGAGCAGGCGTTGATGCGCGGGCGGGAGTTGGTTGTACAAGAAGTGTAAGAGAAGAGGTCAGATGTCAGAGGTCAGAAGTCAGAGGCCAGAGGTCAGAGGTCAGAGGTCAGAAGTCAGAGGTCGAAGTCGGAAAGTCAAGTCAGAGCATAACCCTGAACCCTGAACCCTGAACCTTGAAACTGCAACACGAACTAACTGAGACGATAACATGAACACAACCTGCGTTCACTCATGCAAAGGTCTCTGCAACGCGTTGGAAGTCGCAGAGCATCGCGAAACAGAAGCTATCAAAGAATACAAACGCTTTGCTGAAAATTGCGACTATCCCGATGTGCGCGTGTTGTTGAACGATCTCATCAAAGATCGCGAGCATTCGCTGAGACTCCTGTCGGAAAAGCGAATGATGCTTCAAGCAAAGTTCGATACGCTCGACAATATCACGGATAGTTTTGCTTAGCAGATGGAGCCACTATGTTGAAAGTCCAAAAAGCAGACATTGACTGGAAAGCGGTTTCGCTTGAAGAAATCCTCGAGCTGGCAATTGCCGATGAAGAAGAAGCGCGTGATTATTACGCGCACGCCGCGCAGCTTGCGGGCAATCCGCACACACGCGATATGCTGACGAAGCTTTCGGTGATGGAGCAAGGTCATGCCGACCAGCTGCGCGCAGAGCTTGAGGAGCTTCGCATCGAGAGGCAGGAAGAAGCGGGAATGGCGGATTAGCTGACGGTCACCTTCGGGGCACACACGGAAAACGACTCCATCCCCTGTGCCCTCTGAATTCAAATGGAGCAATCAATATCTAGTATTATGAGGTCGTTATGAAACTTGACGTTCGGCAAACATTCAAGCTCTTGCTCATTACGTTCACCGGAATGGCGGCAACGGTTGCCGTCGGACTCATCGTCTATGGAGGGAATGTTTTCACCCCCTCGTCGGTTGGGTTTGCATTCCTGTCGTTCGGACTGAGCGGAGCGTTTATCTTCGCGTTCTATCATGTGTGGGGACTGAAAGGAACGATTACAGCGGCGGCGCTTGTGAGCGCGATGCAGTTCCTTGTGAGTCTAATTTGGTTTCCAATTGTGAACGCGCTCATCTGGTCGTTCGGCGTGAATATGCCGGCGGTCGCGCTGGCGTTCGTCTTCGAGCGGAAGCTCGCGCACTTCAAACAGGCGAAGTTCACCGTCGTCGCGATTACGTACAGCGTCATGTTCGTGCTGCTCACGCTGCTCGTTGCGGCGTTGACGGGCGTTGAAATGCTTCCCTCGACACTCTTCCGCGACAATTCGATTGACGGCTTGCTCATCGGGCTTGGGCTTGGGCTTGGGATTGAAGCGGCGGAGGCGCTGGTGAAGTCGTGGGAGGAGAACAAGAAGGTGGCTGCGGAAAAGCAGGTGTAGCGCCCTTTAGTCTTTTGTTCTTTCTCACAAATTCGAATCGCCAAGATGGTGTGACGAAGAATATCGTCGTCGCTGTCTTGGCGATTTACTTGATGCAAGAGGATAGACACAAAGATTCAGAAAGAATCTAAGAGGAAAACAGATGGCAAAATACAACATCGCATGGCTTCCCGGCGACGGCATCGGGAACGATGTTATGGACGCGGCAAAGATCGTGTTGGATGCAGTGAAGTTGGAAGCTGAGTACATTCGCGGCGACATCGGCTGGGAGTTTTGGTGCAAAGAGGGCGATGCGTTTCCACGACGCACGATTGAGTTGCTGTCCGAAGGTCGAAGACTCGACTCGTCGAGACTCCTTACGGAGAAGAATGTTGACGCCGCGATGTTCGGCGCGATTACCTCGAAGCCAGTGAGAGCGGCTGAGGCTGAGCTTGTGCCGGAGCTGCGAGACAAGGGACTTGTCTATCGGTCGCCGATTGTTCGCATGAGGCAGTTGTTCGATCTCTACACCTGTCTTCGTCCGTGCAAAGGCTATGCAGGGAATCCGCTCAACTTCAAAGAGAACATTGATCTTGTTGTCTTCCGCGAAAACACGGAGGATTTGTACGCAGGCGTTGAGTTCAATCCGGTGCCGAAAGAGTTGGCTGATGTTCTCACCCGGATATCAAAACCATTTGCGCCGTTCGGCAATCTGCCTCTGGACCAGTATGCAATCTCCTGCAAAGTGAACACAAAGAAAGGTTCGGAGCGGATTGTTCGGGCGGCGTTTGAATTTGCAAAGAAGTTTGGGCGAAAGAAGGTCACCGTCGTTCACAAAGCGAACGTTGTGCGAGCAACGGACGGACTCTTCTTCGAGGAAGCGAAGAAAGTGGCGATGGAATTTCCCGAAATACAAATGGATGACGCGAACGTTGACGCGATTTGCATGTGGCTCTTGAAAAATCCGCACAGCTACGACGTGCTCGTTGCGCCAAATCTCTATGGCGACATTATCTCCGATCTTGCTGCGCAGATGGTTGGAGGTTTGGGGTTTGGGTGCTCGGGGAATATCGGCGATACGCTTGCCGTGTTCGAACCATCGCACGGCTCCGCGCCGAAGTACGCGGGACAGTACAAAGTAAATCCGATTGCAACGATTCTCGCGGCGAAGATGATGCTGGATTGGTTAGGCGAAGCAGAAAAAGCGACGCGCATCGAGCGAGCGGTTTCCTCTGTCATCCAGGAAGGGAAAATCCGTACGTACGACATGGGAGGAACAAGCTCGACGCTCGATATGGCGCGGGCGATTGCCTCTCATACAACATCCTGAATCCCGCCCGCTTTTGGCGGGATGAAGGATCTCACAGTGTAAGTAACAGAACAATGGCTTAGAAAAATGACAGAGCAACGTAACGAATGGTCATCAACCGAAAGGCTACCGAGACCCTTCGCCCCGCCAAAAGAGGGCGGGACTCAGGGTTTTTGCATTCACGAAGTCGGCATGCGCGACGGTTTGCAGATGGAAAAGCAGATCGTCCCGATGGCGCAAAAAGTAGAGTGGATTGAGCAACTGATCGAATCCGGTGTTGACATCATTCAGCTCGGCTCGTTCGTGCATCCGGGGAAAGTGCCGCAGATGGCGGACACGGACGGGCTGTTTCAATACTTTACAAGTATTGAAAAGCCGCCGCGCGTGGTGTACTCCGGACTTGTGCTGAACGAAAAAGGACTTGAGCGCGGACTCGCGTGCGGAGTCGAGATGTTCTGCATGGGCGTCTCGGCGAGCGAAACACATAGCCAGAAAAACACCGGCATGTCCATCGCCGAAGCGACGGAGCGCATCATCGCAATGGCAAAGAAGGCGGAAGACGCGAAGAGGAAAGTGCAGGTTTCCGTCCAGTCCGCCTTCGGCTGCGGCTATGAAGGTCATGTCCCGCAAGAACGTGTGATGAGAATCGTCGAAGAGTATCTCAACGCGGGGCTTCGCAACATCAGTCTTGCCGACACTGCCGGGCACGCAACGCCGGATCGAGTAGAGAAAATGTTCAGCGCGATTCTCGCACTCGACGAGACCATCGAATGCGCGTGTCACTTTCACAACACGTATGGGCTTGCTCTCGCGAACTGCTATGCTGCGATGAAAGTTGGCGTAAAGTATTTCGAATCTTCGATTGCAGGTCTTGGCGGCTGCCCGTTTACGAAAATTGCAGGCGGCAATACGTGTACGGAAGATTTTGTGCACATGCTGCAGAGGACGGAACTGCGTGAGGACATCAAGCTCGACCAACTCAATCAACTCGCGAACGATGTGGCACGGTTCTTTGAACGGGACATGGAAGGAAGAGTGTACAGGGTTGGAGCCATAGCGGACATTCCACACGTTGTTTAGGATAGATCGTATTGGGGGAAGAATGAAAACTCAACCAGCACCATCTCCAAAATCGCCTTTGCGTCCGGATGACGGAAAGAAAGGAACAAGCCAACTTGATCAAGCTCTTTCGCGGGCGCGTCATGACATGAAGGTCGAGGTGCGCTCGGCGATTGTCGCTCTCGTTGTCGGCATCGTGATATTTGAAATCACGCTGATCACCGTGCTGACCAACCTTACCGGATGGACATTGTTTTGGGTCGGAGTGCCAGGATTCATCGTGAGCGCGTTGCTGCTGTTCGTGGTGTATGTGCTGTACAAGCATAAACAAGATCTGGAAATCCTGGCTGAACTCATGGAGAAAAATAGCGCTCGCAACAAACCATGATGGGTATGGAAGCAACAACCAAAATATTGTCCGCGGTCAGTGTTCTCGACCTTACGAATGTTCTTTCCGGCCCATTCGCAACCCTGCATCTTGCATTGCTCGGCGCTGAAGTTATCAAGATCGAAAACCCTGTTGACGGCGATCTGGCGCGCAAGTTGGGCAATGTGCCGGACCTGAACGAAAAGTTGATGGGCACAAGCTTCCTCGCGCAAAACGCGAACAAGAAATCACTCACGCTCAATCTGAAAGAGCCGGAAGGGAAAGAAATCTTCCTCAAGCTGACAAAGACTGCCGATGTCGTCGTCGAAAACTTTCGCCCTGATGTGATGACGCGGCTCGGCCTCGGCTATCGGATGTTGAAAGAGGTAAACCCGAAAATCATCTACTGTGCAATCTCCGGGTTCGGCGCAACGGGCCCGGATGCGATGAAGCCCGCATACGATCAAATCATTCAAGGCTTGAGTGGAGAAATGGCAATCAACGGCGACGAGCGGCTCAATCCGCTGCGCGCCGGTTTTCCAGTGTGCGATACGGTCGGCGGATTGAACGCGGCGTTCGCGATCATGGCGGCGCTGTTTTATCGCGAGCGAACAGGCGAGGGGCAGTTCATTGATGTCGCGCTCCTCGATTCCATCATGCCGCTGATGGGTTGGGTCGCGGCAAACTGGTTGATGGGAAAACAAGCGCCGGTGTTGATGGGGAATGACAATTTCACCGCGGCGCCATCGGGGGTTTTCAGAACGGAGGACGGCTCCATCAACATTGCAGCAAACAAGCAGGAACAATGGGAAGCGGTTGCGGACGAACTCGGCGTACCGGAATTGAAAACAGACGCGAGATTTCAGAAGCGAGATGCTCGAAAGAAGAATCGCAAAGAACTCACACCATTGCTCGAAGCAAAATTGGTGCAGAAGCCGACGAAGTATTGGTCCGAAGTATTGAACAAGCGCGGCGTGCCGTCGGGAGAAATCTTGAGTTTACAAGATGCACTGGAGCAGGAACAAATCAAACATCGCGAAACGATTGCCACAATTCAGGCTGAAGGCATCGGTGCATTGAAGCTGTTCAACATGACGGCGAAGTTTGAGAAGACGCCGGGGCGCGTTGAATGCCCGCCGCCGAGATTGGGAGAGCATACGAAAGAGATTCTGTTGGAAGTCGGATATTCGGAAGAGAAGATTGCGGAGTTGCAGGCAAGGGGAGTTGTGTGATAATAATTGACAATTGAACATTGGTCGTTGACTGTTGATCGTTTTCTCATCATCGAAAGAAGAATAGTCAATGGTCAACGATCAATGTTCAATCGTCAATGATGCAATGCTGAAATGATTCAATCGCGAGAACAAACTATGCCAATGACAGTTACAGAAAAAATTCTTGCGCGGGCAACGGGACGCACTGCGGTGAAGGTTGGCGATGTGGTGGAGCCGCGGGTTGACCTGGCAATGTCGCACGAGAACGCGGCGCTCGTCATCAATCAGTTTTTGGAAATCTACAAAGGCACAAACATCCAGCCGAAGGTGTGGGATCACGAAAAGGTCGCCATCATCTTTGACCACCGCGTGCCTGCCGAATCAGCGAAGACCGCAACCAACCAGAAAAAGATTCGCGACTTCGTTGCGTCGTATGCGATTCATAAGTTCCACGACATTCGCGGCGATGTTGGCGGCATCTGTCATCAGATTCTGCCGGAGAATGGCTACGTTCGTCCGGGCTATGTCGTCGTCGGGACGGACTCGCATACGACGAGTCACGGCGCACTGGGCGCATTGGCGTTCGGCATTGGTGCAACGGAGATGGCGAGCGTGTGGGCACTCGGCGCTGTGTTGAACGTGGAAGTGCCCGCAACGATTCGTATCAACGTGACCGGTCATTTTCCGGAGTTCGTCGGCGCGAAGGATTTGATTTTGCATTTGATCGGCAAGCTCGGCTCGGAGGGAGCGAACTTCAAAGTCATCGAGTTTGGCGGCGAAACGGTGTGGAACATGCCGACATCGGGACGATTGGTGTTGTGCAACATGAGCGTCGAAGCGGGCGCAACGAGCGGCATCGTGCCCGGCGACGATGAAACGATTCGCTACTTGCGACACGAAGCCGGCGTTACTAACGACATCGAGCTTGTGTTGCCCGACGCTGACGCGCGATACGAAAAATTTGTGAACGTTGATGTTTCAAACCTCGATCCCCAAATCGCGTGTCCGCATACGGTGGACAATGTGAAGCCAATCCACAAGATCAATCACGTGAAGGTGAATCAAATCGTCATCGGCTCATGTACGAATGGTCGGCTCGACGATTTGGAAATCGCCGCAAGGATTCTGAAAGGGAAGAAGGTCGCGAAGAATGTTCGGATGTTGGTCTTCCCCGCCTCGGGAAAAATTTATCGGCAGGCGCTCGGCAAAGGATACATCACCGAGTTCATGAACGCGGGCGCGGTGGTGATGAATCCCGGCTGCGGTCCATGTCTCGGCATTCACGAAGGCGCGCTCGGCGATGGCGAGGTCGCGCTTTCAACGACGAATAGGAATTTCAAGGGACGCATGGGAAATCCGAACTCGGAAGTGTATCTCTGCTCGCCTGCTGTTGCAGCGGCTTCGGCGATCGAGGGAGTGATCACGGATCCACGCTCTCAACCCTGAGCGGAGCGAAGGGTCTCCACACCATTTATCATTCGAGCAGCAGTGAGATCCTTCGCTCACTCTGTTCGCTCAGGATTGAAAAAAAGGAGAAACCAAATGGCAACAGTAGTTATCAAATTAGGCGACGATATTTCCACCGACGTAATTTATCCCGGCAGATACATGGCAACAGTCTTGCCGACTGAGACCCCGCAGTTCGCGTTTGCGGATGACACGGAGTTCAACGCGAAGTTGAAGACGAAACAAATTCCGCCGGGCAGTGTGATAGTTGCTGGGAAGAATTTTGGCTGTGGCTCGTCGCGCGAGCAAGCTGTCTCAACACTTAAAGGATACGAGCTTATCATCGTCGCGAAAAGTTTTGCGCGTATCTTCTTGCAAAACTCCGTCAACTTGGGTATGCGTTTGATTGATGCGCCGGAGATTGATGCAAAGGAAGGCGATGAGTTGGAACTCAGCGCAGACGTTGTTACAAACAAGACGACGGGAAAGAGTTTTAACATTGTTCCGATGCCGAAGTCGCGGCAAGCGATTATTGATGCGGGGGGCCTCATTGCTTATACGCGGGAGCGTGTTTTAGAAAATGCTCATGCGTAAACTCGTAGCCGACCCATGCCAAAAGCAGGCAAGCAGACTGGTCGCCCTACGAAGTGCCGATTTCAGCTCAAATTTGCATGTCGTCCATGAATATTGCAAGGTAGCATTGCAATATTCATGGAAGTCTCGATTGCATTTCGTCCTTGAATATTGTAAGATAGCCTTGCAATATTCAAGGAACTCGAAATGCGTATCAAGAGAGCGGAAACGCTTGCACGGATAACGTGGGGGCTTAAAAATTATCCCGTCACTGCGATCCTTGGACCGCGCCAATGTGGCAAAACAACATTGGCGCGGTTCATCTGCGACGAGCGGCGAGGGGCGTACTACGATTTAGAGAATCCGAGACATCGTGCGCAACTCGGCAATGCAATGTCCGTCCTTTCACAGTCTCATCCTCTTATCGTGCTCGATGAGATTCAGCAGCAACCCGAGCTCACGATGGTGTTGCGTGTGCTTGCCGACAGAAAACCGACACGAACGCGATTTCTTATCCTCGGCAGCGCGTCGCCGGAACTTGCCATGCGCGCATCCGATTCGCTTGCAGGGAGAATCCACTTTGTTGA
>JANNUB010000269.1:0-5920 GCA_031394795.1 Ignavibacteriota bacterium
GTCGTCGCATTCATCATCTTCGGCTCGTACTCGTTTCTCGAAAGCAACGTCGAGTACACAAATATTTCCGGCGCGATGTCGAAGCACAAGAAAGTCCAGCTCAAAGGAGAGTGGAACAAAGACAAAGAATCTTCCTTCGACGCGAAGACTTCAACGTTTACGTTCTATCTTAAGGACGAGCACGGACAAGAATGCAAAGTTGTTCTCGACGGCGCCGCGCCGAACAACTTCGAGATGGCAACAAGCGTTGTCGCGAAAGGTCGCTACATCGAAGACAAAGGCTACTTCCACGCAACCGAAGTCTTGACAAAGTGCCCGTCGAAATACGAAGCGACTGCGGAGGAAGTGAAGAAGAGTACGTAGCGCGCGAACTTCGACATTCATCATTCCTTGTTCATGATTCGATATTCAGGCCGCTATTGAATATCGAACAAGGAATGACGAATGATGAATGTCGAATCAGAAGCTGGAGATCGTTCTTTAACATAAAAGGTTCTTTATGCTTGGTGGAATTTTTGTGAAGTTGGCATTCCTCACCTGCCTCGTTGCGGTGGCGGCGTTTTACGACAACCACAGACGGGGCAATGCTGCTGCGCTCAGGCTAGCGCGCATCGCGGGAAAGGCGCTGAGAGGAAAAATTGTTCGTTGCAAACGCGCTCACTACTCAGTAGTTTTCAGATGCGAAAAAACGAGGCAATGAAAACCTGGAACGCTCATCAATGGCAGTTGTATCAACGCTTGCTGTGTGTGGGAACGCTGTGTGTGCTCTCGAGTGCAGCATCACAAACGTATCGAGAGACAAAACTTGTCGCTCATGATGGTGCGGAGCTTGACCAGTTCGGTGCGTCTGTCGCGATCGTGGGCGAATGGGCCGCAGTTGGCGCACCGGGTCGCGACGAGCGCGGCGAAAGCTCTGGTGCTGTATATATGTTTAGAAAGAGCAATGGCCGTTGGCGGTACAGCCAAAAGTTGTTCGCAAGCGACGGAGCGGCAGGTGATGGTTTTGCGACTGCTTCCATGGATGGGGAGTACTTGGCTGTTCGTGGTCACTCACATTACAATGGAGTGAGGAGTGGAGCTGTGTACATTTTCAAGCGGATGGACACGACTTGGATTCAGATGAGAAAGATTGGACCAAAGCCTGCAGTGCGTGATGCTTTTTTTGGGGGATCAATCTCGTTAAAGGGCGAATACCTGCTCATTGGCGCGTATCTTGACCGCGAAGCAGGTGTACAAACTGGTGCCGCTTATGTGTTCAGAAGGAATGGAGAGGACTGGGTTCAACAAGTGCGCCTTCTCGCATCGGATAGAAATGGGAGACAATGGTTTGGCTACACCGTGTCGCTTCTTGACTCTCTTGCTCTTATTGGGGCGCCATATGACAGCAATAGGAATGGGGAGTTTGCGGGTGCCGCGTACTTGTTTGAAAAATCAGGATCGGTTTGGCGAGAGAAGGCGAAGTTGATAGCAACGGGCGGCCGTCCCGAGGATCTTGCCGGCTGTGTGGCAATGGATGCCGAGCATTTGCTTGTTGGCGCACCAAGCTCCATCTTGGTCTCAAGGCCGGGGGTGGCTTATGCATTCGGACCGTCTTTAGAACAAAAGCAAACGATCTCAGCTCGCGACGGAGTAGATCACAATGCATTTGGGGTTCGACTTGCTCTTCGCTCACATCGTCTCATCGTCAGGGCCTCGGGCGATACAGCACAGGGAGTAGGCTCAGGAGCGGCGTATTTGTTCGCATTCGAAGACAGCGTTTGGAAGCAAATCCACAAATTTCAGGCAAGCGACGGCGCTGCCGGTGCAAGCTATGGTGAGAGCGCGATGTCCGACTCCACAGTGATTATCGGTGCGCTCAATGCGAGGGTGGGAGGAGTGCGATTTGCTGGCGCCGCGTACATTTATGAACCTCTCGTTGTTGACGTCCATGAAAGTGTATCTCTGCCTTCAACAGTTCAATTGTTCCAAAACTATCCGAATCCGTTCAATCCGACTACGGAGATACGATGGCAGATTCCAAATAGCCGTTGGGTCAGTTTGAAGATCTACGATCTGCTTGGTAGAGAGGTGGCAGTTCTTGTAAACGAGGTGAAGCCTGCTGGGACGTACTCGGTTTCGTTTGATGCGAGAGAGTTTCCCAGCGGAACATACTTTTACAGGCTTATGGCTGGGCTGGCTCATCAAACGGGAAGGATGACCTTGATCAAATAAAGACCGACTCGTAATCCACTGTAACTCACAACAATCACTTAAAGAGAAACACGATGAAAAGGATCGGCTTGTTTACATGCTGTTGTCTGTGGTTGGTATGTTCAGCAACCGCACAGGAAGGAGAGGGGTCCGCACCGAACAATGAGTTGATGGTGCAAACTATGCATGCCTCGGGTTACACGACGCACTATGAATTAGTGCCGATAGGAGCGATGCACTGTTGGAATTCTGCATGTAACTACAGTGTGTATTCCAATGCGCCAACCCAGTCTCTATCGCTTGCTGGAAATGTGATTTGTTCCCATGTTGGCTTTGAAGTTCGCACCTGTGCTCAGGACGACCGTCAGGTGGTCTTCGGATGCGCGACAACCGCGAACGGAGTACGCGCACTTCGGTATGGCTTCTACAGGATCAACATTTATGTTGACAATGAGTTGCGACGATACTTCTATTATGATACGCGCGATTGTGGACTCGTGAACAGCAGCTGCGGCAATTGTGGTGGTAATGATATCACGATCCGGTATGATGTTACGGGCAACCTTGTGTGGTGGACGAACACACATAATGCAATCCCTACCGACCCCGGCCCACCAGATTGGGCAACCTTAAGTGACGGCCAGACTCTGACGTACGGAGTAATCAAGAATTGCTCTCCTCGCTGCTTCCAACCCTTCTGGGATAATGGGCTTGTGCTCATAACGAAAATTGGAAACGATGGATACCTCGTTCCACATCTGGTTTGGGGCCCATATTCAGCGTTTTCTCCAACAGGCTACAAAATATACTGGGCGTCAACAATAGGCGGACCTCCAACCCAGTTCAATTTACTTGCCGATGTCAACGGCAACACCACAGAGTACACCCATCAGGGGATACCGGTCGGCGGTCCATCCCGCGCGTATTACAAAGGCCAAGCCTACACTGCCACTCAACAATCCGGATTCACGAACACTGTTGATATTGATTACGGATATTTTCGGAAGCCGAGTAGTGACGATCTCCGGCGCGACTCGTTTGCAAAATCACCGACCATCGTCTATCCAAATCCATTTAACCCCAGCGTAACAATTCAGTTTCATTTGGTGAAGGACAGTCGTGTTTCGCTGAAGGTCTTTGACACCTTGGGACGCGAAGTGGCAACACTTGTTGATGGTGTTCAAAAGGCTGGAGACCACAGCGTTGTCTTTGCTGCCGAAAAGCTCCCAAGTGGAGTGTACTACTACGAACTGCGCACGAATGAGAAGGTGGATTCAGGCAAGATGTTGCTCGCACGTTGAATCGTCCTGTTGTGACTGTTCTTTAACATAAAAGGTTCTTTATGCTTGGTGGAATTTTTGTGAAGTTGGCATTCCTCACCTGCCTCGTTGCGGTGGCGGCGTTCTATGACAACCATCGGCGAGGCAATGCGGCGTCGCTGAAGTTTGCGCGCATCGCATTTCATTCCTCAGTCGGTCTCGTCATTCTGATTTCCGCATTTCAGCTCTACAACATTCTCACTCATCAATTTCAATACACGTACGTCTGGAGCTACAGCTCTCGCGACCTTCCGACTCCTCTCCTCGTCTCGACGTTTTACGCGGGACAAGAGGGAAGCTTCATGCTTTGGACGCTCTTCACAGCGCTCATTGGCGTGTTCCTCATGGCGTACTCGTCGCGCAATGGCTACGAACCGCAGGTGATGAGTGTGTTCGGTTCGATTCTTCTTTCGCTTCTCTTGATGATGATTCTGAAAAATCCGTTCGAGTATGTTTGGGAGAGATGGGCGGGCGAGGTTGCAGTCGGACAGATACCTGCCGACGGTAGAGGACTGAATCCGCTGCTGCAAAATTATTGGATGGTGATTCACCCGCAAGTGTTGTTCAGCGGCTTCGCCGCGATGGGAGTTCCGTTCTCATATGCAATCGCCGCCCTGATGAAGCGCGACTACAACAACTGGATAAGGCCGGCAACGCCATGGATCGTGTACGGAGCCACTGTGCTCGGATGCGGGATAATGATGGGTGGGTTCTGGGCGTATGAAACGCTCGGCTGGGGAGGCTATTGGGGTTGGGACCCGGTGGAGAATTCTTCGCTCGTGCCGTGGCTGTTTTCTGTAGCCACAATACACACCGTCCTCACGCAACGAAAGAGCGGGGCATTCGTCAAAACGAACCTCGTCCTTGCCATGCTTTGTTTCCTTTCCGTATTGTACTCGTCGTTCCTCACGCGGAGCGGCGTCCTCGGCGATACATCTGTCCATTCCTTCGTCGACCCCGGAATGGCAGTGTACTGGTTTCTTATCGGCGTGATCATTCTGTTCGCGAGCACAGGCGCATACATGTTATTTGCGCGGCGAAAAGAAATGCCTCGCACCCCGCCGCAACATTCGATTTACTCTCGTGAGTTTGCATTGTTCCTCGGCGCGTCGGCTGTCGTTGCGTCGGCTCTGTTTATTACCGTTGGGACGTCGGCTCCGCTCATCACGAACATTATGGAAGGGAAAACCTCCGCAGTTGATATTGCCTACTACGTGAAGACGAATCTCCCCATTGGTGTCGCGATTGGATTTCTCGCAGGCTTCGGACAATTATTGTGGTGGACTCGAACGGACATGAAGGGTCTGCTCAAGATGCTGTTCGTTCCCGCGACGATTGCTCTTGTCGGCACGCTCGCCTTGGCGTTCTTCTCCCAAAGGGATGGATTCCCATTCGGATTTGAAATGAAAGAAGGAATGGATTGGCTTGTCCCGTTGTTCGTCTTCGGCGCTCTGTTCGCGCTTGCCGCGAATCTGCAAGTCGGCTGGCGCATTGTGAAAGGGAATCCGAAATTCGCCGGCGGCTCGATTGCGCACGTCGGGATTGCCATCATGTTTCTCGGCTTCGTCGGTTCCGCGAAGTATGACAACAAAGAAACACTGTCGCTCGCGCAAGGCGAACCAATGCACTGCCTCGACGGCTACAAACTCACGTACACGGGCTACAAGCCGATCGAGAACGGAAAGAAATACGCGTTCGAAGTGAATGTGGAGCACAAGAACAGACAGTTCACGATTGCGCCCATCATGTACAAGAACAACGAAGACATCATACGCAATCCGGATATCCTGAATCTCGTGACGAAAGACTTTTATCTCGCGCCGCTGTCGCTGGAACCGGCAGGAAGTCAGAACGCAGCCGCAACGCGGACTCTTTCGTTCAAAAAAGGAGAGACGAAAAAGATTGGCGACCTCGAAGTAACGTTCATGGACTTTGATTTTCCCGTTGACCAAAAGGCGGCGATGCTCGAAGGCAAAGAAGTGAAAATCGGCGCGACGCTCGCGGTAAAACAATACGGAAAAAAGCCGGCTGAAATCATTCCATCGAAAGTGATGAACCAGGGAGCGGCAACCGACAAGCCCGCGACGTTCGACGGCAAACACCAGTTCGCAATCGTCAGCATGAATCCCGACAAGGAGAACAAAGAAAACTCTGCCGTCGAAATCGGCTACACCGATTTGAGCAGCGCTCCTGCTGCAAATGCAACCACCGATGTTCTCGTCGTTGAAGCGAGCGTGAAGCCGTACATCAATCTTGTCTGGTCGGGAGTGATTGTGGTGTTGGTTGGATTCATCACAACGATTGTACGGCGAGCGCAAGAAGCGAGACTGCGCGAACAACTTGCATAAGCCCAAAAGTCTACGACTCCATTAGATTGAGCAGAAAGAGTCCAGTCAGCAATGGCTGGACTT
>JANNUB010000283.1:0-2158 GCA_031394795.1 Ignavibacteriota bacterium
AAAAAATGCCCAAGCAGATTGCTTGCATTCAGCGGAGTCGGCGGTACGTAATCAAGGACAATCAAATCGGCAACGCTTCCAGCATCCAGTGTTCCGAATTCTCTTTGAAAGAAACTTGAAACCAACTTCTGGCCTGATTGGAGCATCTTCGGTAGTCGAGTAAACTCAACTTTGTGCGACGACTCTTGATTCCGGAAAAAGCCAAGCTTACTTTCTTCAAACATATCCGCCGGAAAGCCATCCGTGCCCAGTGCGGAATTTCTTCTAAACCAATCGAGCGGTGCGTAACCGACAGCGTTATTCATGTTCGAGCGCGGATTGTGGACTAGCCATGCACCTGATTTCTGAATCGTCGTTAGTTGCCTTTTCGACAGATGAACGCAGTGCGCCAGAATTGACTTGTGGGTAAGCACGCCCAATGTTTCCAACCGCTTCACAATGTCAACGCCACTTCTCTTGAACGCATCCTCAATATCCACTCTATCCTCAGCAGCATGAATGTGTACGCCAACATTGTACATCCCCGCCAACTCGCTGAGCGCAACGAGAGTATCATCGTTGAGCGTGAACGACGCGTGAGCGCCAATCATCCCTCGGAAGTATGCGTTGTTCGCGTTCTCAGTTACGAACCGCTCGTTCTCCTGAAGTCCAGCATCGCGTCGCTTGCGACCGCCGCGATCCGTCGTCTCATAGCAAAGAACGCCGCGCGAGCCAACCACACTCATCGCCTTCTTGATAATGTCGAGCGAGCCGTTGATGCAGTTGGGCGAGGCATGATGGTCAACGATTGTTGTCGTTCCGTACTTCACCGCTTCGATACTGCCGACGAGCGCGCTGTAGTAAATGCTCTCTTCGTCTAACGACTCATCAAGCTTCCACCAAATCTTTTTGAGAATTTCGAGAAAGTCCTTTGGTAGTTGCTTCGGCGCCGACATTCCTCTCGCAAGAGCGGAGTACAGATGCGTATGCGCGTTCACCATACCGGGCATGATAAACTTGCCGGCGAGGTCAATCGTCTCTTCGTTCTTCTTTGGGCGAAGATTCTTCGCGCGCGCAACGACGACGCCGTTTTCGACGCGCAGGTCAGCGCGCTCGACGACCGAGGGAGAAAGAAGAAGTAGAGTTGCTTTTTGTAGAAGCATGGCGTGGTTCAATCACTTCAATTTCAGGAAACTAACGGTCAATGGTCAACGATCAATAGTCAATAGTCAACCGTACAGCGAAGCAATTGCCATTGACAATTGAACATTGACCGTTGACCATTGACTATTCACGATTATCAACGATGCTGTCACCGTTAAAAGAGATGGATTCTTCACTCCGTCCCGATAAGAAGCATCGGGACTCCGTTCAGAATGACAGGTCAACCAAGCGCTTTCTCCAATGCAAGCAAATCGGGTTCAACACTAATCGCATCCCCCGCCGCCCGTTTCGCTGAAGCAATGTCCTTCAATCCGTTTCCCGTAATCACTGCAACCGCCGATTCATTCGGCTTCACGATTCCTAATGCGATAGCTTTCTTCAATCCCGCGACACCAGCAACGCCAGCAGGCTCGCCAAAGACTCCACCGAGTCGCGCAGTCAATCGCATCGCATCAAGAATCTCATCATCACTCACCGCAATCATGTCGCCGTACGATGCTTTGATTTGCTGAATTGCTCGCCTCCAATTGCGCGGCGTTCCGACTGCGATGCTATCGGCAATCGTGTTCGTGTCGGAAGAAACCAAATCCTTCCCGCTCTTGAATGCTTCAACCAGCGGCTTCGCGCCTTCGGCTTGAACGCCGAGCAATCGCGGAACGCGTTCGATGAACCCGAGTCGCTTCATCTCTTGAAGTCCTTTCCCGATTCCGCCGATCGTGCAGCCATCACCGACTGAAACGACGACCCAATCAGGTATGTCCTTCCCGAACTGCTCAGCGATTTCGAGACCAGCAGTTTTCTTTCCTTCAACCAAAAATGGATTCGTTCCGCTGTTGCGATTGTACCAGCCGAACTTGTCACATGCTTGCTTACACAAGTCGAACGCCTGCTCGTACGTTCCCTGCACCTTTAGCACTGTCGCGCCGAAAATAAGAAGCTGCGTTACCTTCGGTTCCGGCGCACGTGCAGGAACGAAAATGTAACTCTTCAATCCAACCGCGGCCGACAATCCGGC
>JANNUB010000288.1:0-10382 GCA_031394795.1 Ignavibacteriota bacterium
GACGTGAGCGCCAGCGTGCCCATGGGGGAAAGCGGCTTTGCCGACGACTGGATGTATTTCAAGGCCGGGGCTTACAATCAGAACAACACGGGCACCGACGACGACTTCGCGGAGGCCACGTTCTTCTCGCTCGAGGTTGAGCATGATTGACCGGAGAGTATTTCCGCGCGTGTATGCGCTTGCCGAGCAGATGTGGAACCAGGGCGAGAGAATGCCGTTCGCCGATTTTTATACAACGGTAAAAGCTCAATATCACCGACTTGAAATACTTGGAATACAGGTTGGCCCGGCACTGAGCGACGAAGTGCCGGTTGGATATAATTGGGAATAGGACTACGAAAACATTCTTTCAACAACTCGACTACTTCAGCGTTAATCGCCAAAACCTTCTGTCCAAGGATCGCATCCTCTCTGTCGATGCGCTCAGGGGATTTGACATGTTGTGGATTATCGGAGTGAAAAGAATATTCAAAGGGCTGGATGAGGCATGTAATACTCCGCTCACCAATTGGATGTTCTCACAGCTGGATCATGCCGAATGGTACGGATTTACTTTCTACGATATTATTATGCCGTTGTTTTTGTACCTCGTCGGAATCTCGATGGTGTATTCGATGCGGAAACGGCTCAGTGCAGAACCGTCGAAAGCGGTATTGTGGAGGCATATTACTTTTCGCTTTGTGCTGCTTTGGATTTTGGGAATCGTGGTTCAAGGTAAATTGCTGACGTACGATATCGAACAGATCACGCTCTATAGCAATACACTTCAGGCGATTGCAGCCGGGTATCTTCTTGCTTCAGTGATTATTCTTTACTTGCCGGTGATCTATCAGGTTGGCGCGACACTCGGATTGATGCTAGTATATTGGGGGATATTCGCATGGATTGCTGTTCCCGGTTTTGGCTCCGGTCTCTATACTCCCGATGGAAACATTGCGATCTTTATCGACAAGTTGATTCTCGGCAAGTTTCAAGATGGAACAACCTACACGTGGATAATATCCAGTCTTAATTTCGGCGCGACAACCATGCTCGGAGTATTCACAGGCTATCTGCTCCAGTCACATAAAAAACCGATTGAAAAATTCTATTACCTGACCGCTTCGGGAATTATTGTGATTCTTCTTTCGTACGCCTGGATGCCGTGGCATCCGATGGTGAAACATTTGTGGACCGGATCGTTTGTTCTGTTCTCCGGCGGCATCTGTCTGCTGATGTTGGCAGGTCTTTATTTTATCATCGATGTGCTGGAGTATCGTAAGTGGACGACATTCTTCGTTGTCGTTGGCTCGAATGCCATTGCCGCATATGTGTCGGCAAGTATTTTCGATTATCGCTTGATTGCGAAAGTGTTTGTCAGCGGGTTAGAAAAATATGTCGGACCATGGTATCCGTTTCTGTTGGCGCTTACAGGGTTCACAGTGCTCTATTTGATTTTACAGTATTTGCACAAGAATAAAATCTTCATCAAGATATAACATGTAGGCGTCGCGGTGATGGGTTCGTTCATAGAAAAAATCATGTATTACCAACAGATGCTACGCATACTTCAAGAAATTTTTTTTGCCACTAAGGCACAAAGACACAAAGGTTTCACAAAGCTTAAATTTTTCTTGGTGGAAACCTTAGTGTCTTAGAGTCTTTGTGGCGAATCTTTTGACTGTGCGTAACATAACTTATCAAGGAGAGAGAACATGAAAAAAATAAATGTAATTCTGTGTACCGCTCTTCTCCTGAGTGCAGGAGTATTTGCACAACAGAAGAAGATGCTGAGTTTCCCCGAGCCGGCGCGGGCAAAAGGACAAACCAATGTTCTTCAGCTTGCATGCCCGCCGATAGATACTGTTCGAATCGGTTTTATTGGATTGGGAGACCGGGGAAGTAGCATGTTTCGCAGAGTACTGAAGATTGAAGGAGTGAAGGCTGTTGCCCTCTGCGATTTGGTGCAGGAGAGAATTGATTCTTGCCAGGAAGTGCTTCGCGCAAAAAACAAACCGCTCGCTGCTACATATACCGGAGTGACTGACTGGAAAAAGGTGTGTGAACGAAATGACGTTGATCTGATTTATGTCAGCACCCATTGGCAACTGCATACGCCCATCGCCGTGTACGCGATGGAGCATGGCAAGCATGTTGCCCTGGAAGTTCCGGCTGCCATGACGCTTGATGAATGCTGGCAGTTGGTAAACACAGCCGAGAAAACGCGCCGCCATTGCATGATGCTGGAGAACTGTTGTTACGATTCTTTCGAACTGGCAACATTGCAAATGGCGCAGCAGAATGTCTTTGGAGAGATTGTCCATTGCGAAGCGGCGTACATTCATGATCTTCGCTGGCTTCTATTCGATGATCAAAAAGGATATTGGGATATGTGGCGTCTGAAGTACAATACGGAACACACGGGGAATCCATATCCAACCCACGGCATGGGTCCGGTTTGCCAGATACTCAATATCCATCGGGGCGATAAGATGAACTCATTGGTCTCTGTTTCCACCAATCAATTCGGATTGACTGCCTATGCGAAAGAAAAATTCGGCGCCGATTCGAAGTATGCAAAGACGCCGTACAAACTTGGCGACATGAATACAACCGTTATCCGGACCGAAAAGGGAAAATCGATCATGCTTCAGCACGACGTTACGAGTCCGCGTCCCTATAGCCGCATTCATTTGGTCAGCGGTACGAAAGGTTTTGCAGTAAAATATCCTGAACGAAATATTGCCCTTGAGCCTGACCCGCATAAATTTATGAATCGGGAACAGGTCGATTCCTTGCTCAAGGTCTATGAACATCCCTTTTGGAAAGAATTGGGTGAGCGCGCCCGGAAAGCCGGTGGACACGGTGGAATGGATTTTATCATGAACTATCGTTTAATATATTGCCTGAGGAACGGCTTGCCACTTGACCAAGATGTTTACGATGCGGCTGAATGGTCGAGTATCGTGCATCTCTCGGAACAATCGGTTCTGAATGGATCCGTCGCGGTGAAGATTCCCGATTTTACGCGCGGTGACTGGAATCAGCTTAAAGGATTGACGTTTGCAAAGTAGGAAGGAAAAGTTTTGAGACATTCAATGCACATGATGAGCGCGGCGCATGTGATTTGTTCGCTGGGGTTGCTCTTGACTATTGGAATCCAAGTAACAGCCCTGGCGCAATCTGATGCCGAAGAAGAAAAACAACAAATCGAAATCGTGGATAGCGTCAGCTACGTTGGCTACAAAATTCCAAGTGAAAAGAAAACATGGATTGACGACACAACGGGGTATGAAATAACCCAATGGACAAGGAAAGGGGAAAATAACCATCCCTATTTCACCACAGAGTCGTTTATAGATGAGAATACTGCAATCATCTATTCAAAGCGCACGGGCAAGCGGCAGCTGTACAAACTCAATCTCTTGAACGGCGAAATGGTGCAGATGACGAAAGCTGAACGATTGCGAGGAATTGACCACCTGCCGAAATTCAAGACAGCTTGGTACAAAGATGGAAAGAAAATATTCTCATTGAACACGACGACTTTTGCAGTTGAAGAAGTATTTGATTTCGGAACTCACAAGTTTGCAATGGGCTCATTCAGTGTCACCTGCGACGCACAGTGGTTTGTCTTTTCCGCGAACAAAAAAGAACCAGCACCAGGCGATTGCGGCTATGGTCCGTATGCTCTTTACAAACTCAACCTGAAGGACAAATCCTTACATCAAATCACAATGGACATGGGCTTCAACATTGGACATGTGCAGGCGAATCCTGTCAACCCGAATTTGATTTTGTATTGCTGGCAGTGGGAAAAATTTGACGAGCCATTGCTTGTGGGTCACGCTCCGGTGCGCATCTGGTGGGTCAATATTGATGGAACCGATGGAGGTCCATTGGCGCAGGAATATGGAACGCAGCGCACGCACGAGACCTGGACTGCTGATGGAAAGCTTGTTTCCTTCGTTTCGAAATATCGCATCGGTACACAAGTGCGAAAACATTTTTTGGGCTTGCAATCGTTAGACGACAAAGTACACGAAGTCTATTATGAGCAGGTATCGCCTGGTCATCAAAATGTTTTCAAAGACAACATGCGTTGGATTGTTGACCAAGTGAACGACGACGAGCAGTTGTTGGCGTTGTTGACGCGTGGAAAAAACAAGATTGCGGAAAAGAAAATCCTCTTTCGCCACGGCTCGAGCATGATTGGGCAAGGCTCGCATCCGCATCCGCGCTTCAGTACCGATGGCAAATATGTTTTATTCAGCACGGATAAATCTGGAACGCCGCAGGTCTATACAGTTCGCATTGATCTCGACAAGCGGTGAGTGTTTCTATATGAGTTTCGAAAACGAGAGTGAGTGATGAATATGGGAATTGTGAAAATCATCTGCCTCCTGCTGTGGAGTTCATCGTTGGCGCTCGGTCAACAGAACTCCAATGTCTTTGATGTGACGACGTTTGGCGCTCGCGGCAATGGAACGACGCTCGACAGTAAAGCAATTCAATCCGCTGTGAATGCGTGCAGTGAAAAAGGAGGAACGGTATTCTTCCCGCCAGGAAAATATCTGACAGGCTCGATCGTCTTGGCAAGCAACGTTGATCTTTACATTCCGCGTGGCGCAGTCATTCTTGGAAGCACGGAGCTCAAAGACTATCAAGAATGTGTTCCGCAGTTGAAGTCGTACAATGATGCGTTTTTGCGCCACAGTCTTTTTTATGCGGAAGGAAAGGAGAACATCTCGATTCGCGGTGAAGGAACGATTGACGGTCAAGGAAGCGCATTCAAAGTTACGACGACGAAAAAGCCCGACCGTTATCGCAATCGTCCGTACGTGATTCGGTTTGTGCAATGCAAGAATGTTCGCATCGAGAATGTCACGCTGCAGAACTCGGCGATGTGGATGCAGCAGTATTTGGCGTGCGAGGATTTGTTCATTCGCGGAATCAAAGTCTTCAATCATGCAAACAAAAACAACGACATGATTGACATTGACGGCTGCAAGAACGTCGTGATGTCGGATTGTATCGGCGACTCGGATGATGACGCGATTACGTTGAAGAGTACATCGCCGCACATCACGGAGAATGTCGTGATTACCAATTGCATCGTCAGCAGTCACTGCAACGCAATCAAAACAGGAACGGAATCAACCGGAGGATTCAGAAATATCTCGATCTCGAATATCATCGTGAAGCCGTCCGCCGCCGATTTGGTGATCACGGGTCAGCGCAACGGCATTAGCGGCATCACGCTTGCTACTGTTGACGGTGGAATACTTGAAGGCATTACGATTTCCAACATCCGCATTGATGGACCACAAGTGCCAATCTTTCTGCGCTTGGGAAACCGCGCACGCAAGCATATCGAAAGCGCGCCAACGCCGAATGTAGGAGTGTTCAGAAATGTGAAGATCACCGACGTGCTCGCAACAAACGTCGGCTCTATTGGATGTTCGATTTCCGGAATCCCGAACAACTACGTCGAAGACATTTCGTTGAGTAATATCAAGATTCTCTTCGCCGCCGGTCGCAGACTCGACTCGGAGAGCGGCACGAACGCAGACGCAACGAAAGAGATGCCCGAGAATGAAGATCATTATCCGGAAGGAACTGGCTGGGGAATGCTCCCGGCATACGGGTTCTACATTCGACACGTGAAAGGGATTTCGTTGAACAATATCGAACTGAAGTATCAGGGAAAAGACGTTCGTCCGGCTCTGGTTGCAGATGATGTGGAAGAAATGAACGTGAGCGAATTCCGCGCACAAGTTGACTCTAGTGCTTTGTCGCTCATATTGCTGAAGAACGTGAATGATGTTGTCGTTCAGTCGTCTAAAGCGTTGTCGCCTGTGCAAACATTTGTTGCCGTGCATGGAAAGTCATCTGCGATCGCGCTGATCGCGAATGACACAAGGAATGCAAAGCAAGTGTTTCACTCCGAAGTTCCTCACGGCGTGAAGACGGAGGCAAACCTGCGATGACGGATCTGTGATCGAAACGAGAGAGACACATGAGAATTCTCCGCTTCACATACATGCATTTGTTCCTGCTTGCAGGTTGCTGCGTTGCTTCAGCACAACAGCGAGAGGAATCACCATTGCAGACCGTCATGAGGGTCGCAAATAAGGTTCTCCGCGAAACGACATTCAAGGTTGAGCTTGTTCATCAAGGAGAGGACAAGGGGTTCGTGTTCAAAGCCGTAATTCCTCCTGAAGCATCATTTCGAGATCATTCATACTTCGAATGGCATTACGCGAACGGGCAGATGATGCTTGCGATGATTCAGCTTGCCGACGCGAGCAAGGAAGCACGCTACGGAGAGTTCATCGAACGCTATTGCTCCGCAACGCTCGACACGTACGACTCCTGCAAGCTTCAGTACGAAGAGTTGAACGGGAAGAAAGTCTTCAACTATAGAATGTTCCGCAAAGCGATGTTAGATAACACTTCTGCAGCGGCGCTTCCATTTGTCGAGCGTGCGTTGAGGAGCGAGTTGCCTCGGGCGCGCTTCCTCGTGGATGAAATGGCAAACTACGTGCAACAGCAGCAATCGCGATTAGCCGACGGTACGTTGTGCAGACCTGAGCCTGAAGAGCGGACGGTCTGGGCGGATGATCTTTTCATGAGCGTCCCGTTTCTGCTTCGCTATGCGACGCTCACGGGAGACGAATCGTATTGTGATGTTGCGGCGAAGCAGGTCATAAACTTTCATAAATATCTCTTCGATCAGAAGAAAGGTCTTGCCTATCATTGTTGGTATGACCAAGAAAAGAAAAACGGGGTCGCGCATTGGGGACGGGCGAATGGATGGATGGTTTGGGCAACGAGTGAAGCGTTGGTGCATCTCCCGACAACACACTCAAACTACGAAACCATTCTAAAGATATTTCGAGAACAGATGAGAGGCGTAGTGAAATATCAGAACGCAAACGGCATGTGGCATCAAGTGCTCGACCATCCTGAATCGTATGAAGAAACATCTTGCACTGCGATGTTTACGCTCGCGTTGGCGCGGGGAATTCTGAACGGATGGATTGACAAGAAGTATGAAAAGAATGCGTTGCGCGGATGGAATGCGGTAAAAAACAAAATCACCGCCGACGGAACCGTCTCAGCTATTTGCCAGGGAACTGGAATCGGCGACACGCTTGATTTCTATTTCAAGAGGAAGACTCCTTTGCACGACCCGCGGGGACTCGGCGCTGTTATCACCGCCGGAATCGAGGTGCAGCGTTTCTTGGATCAACGGAAGAATTGATGTAGAGCGACACTCCAGTGTCGCTCGTGCGGGTGGAATGAGCGATTCTGGAGAATCGCTCTACAAGCCTATTTCCATAGCAGTGATTATCAAAGAAATGGATCTCAATATGAAACACGCCGTTACTCTGATGTTTGGATTGACACTGGTGCTATCCTGCACGAGTGATGCACTCGCTCAGAAGGTGAATGTAAAAAAGGAATATGCAGCAACACTGGTAGAGTTATCGGATGCTCTGCTCAAACGGCAAGTCGTCAACCAAACTGATTCGCACGTTGGCGCGATCAACTGCTCGCACTGCAATGTTCTTCACACGCGAGCTGCGGAAGCGGTGTATCCTTTCTCAGTTGCGTACACGATAACTCTCGATTCAAAGTACCTGAATGCGGCAGTCGGTCTCGGCAATTGGCTCATTCGCCAACAAGAAACAAACGGCAGCTGGAAAGAAACTCCAGAAGAATGGACAGGAACGACGACCGATCAGTTGCTGATGCTGCTGTTGTCGTACAACCTCATTTCAGATAAGTTGAAGAATGAAGAAGCAGCGGCGTGGAAAAACTCAATGGAGAAAGCCGCAAACTATCTCACGCAAGTGATGAGCCCCGAATTTGCAAGCATCAATTACGTCGCCACCACAACAGCAACACTCGCCGCTGCTGATAGGCTGTTTCACAATGAGAAGTTTCGAAGGAAAGCGACTGAACTTGCTCACAGAACAATTTCGAAAATGGACGACGATGGATTCATCAACGGCGAAGGAGGGAGAAGCCACAACATCAAGTCAGGAGTGGATCTCGGCTACGAAATGGAGATGTCGTTGTGGGGGTTGGGATATTATGCGAAGCTTACCAACGACACGCTGGTCAGCCGCGCTGTGAAGAACTCGCTGAAGAGTCATTTGTACTTTATTTATCCCGACGGCTCGATGGATGCCTCGTGGGGAATTCGGTCGAACAAATGGACGACGTACGGCGGCGCAACCTCTGATGGCTGCCAGGTTCTGTTTTCATTGTTTGCCGACGAAGACCCGCGTTATGCAACCGCCTCGCTGAAGAATCTCCAGTTCCTCAGAACGTGTATGAAAGACGGCATCGTCGGCTACGGACCGCACCATTGGGAAATTTTCGATGCGCCGCTGTGCATCTACCCGACGTTTGCAAGAGCGAAAAATCTCGCGATGGCGTACGAATTGGAAACGCGGGCATCGCGGGCGTTGGCTCCACTCCCGACGGAAAAAATCGGCTGGATGAAATTCTTCAAGACGCTGGACGTCGTTGAAGTGCGAACGGCGAACTTCATGGCGACGATCACGGGCTATGGCTATGAAGATCATGAAGCGAAATCGAAAAGCAAATACATGTACCGTCCATCGGGTGGAGTGATTTCCAACTTGTGGGTGAAGGATCACGGCTTTTTGCAAGCGTCGAGTGTAACGATGTACAGCCGTCCGGAACCGATGCACTTTCCCGAAGCGCCGGGAATTCAATCGCTGACGCCTCGCATCGAGTTCACCGACTCGCTTGGGTACTTCACGAACCTCTTTGAGTTTGATAGCAGACTTGATATTCAGCAGACCGGCAGAAGCGGCAAACCGTTTTCCATTTCTGCAGTTGGTGAGTTGAAGGACAAGAACTGGTTGCTCGGTGGCGTTGCATACAAGATGGACTACGAATTCGCGGACGACTATCTTCACAAAACCATTACGCTCACCTACCACGACGCGAAGCCGACGATTACTATCATGGAGCCGATCATTGATTGTCGAGGAATGACGTTCGAGCGAGTTGATGCGAGAACCGTTCTCATAACTGCTCTCAAGAAGAAATTTGATTTCAAATTAACAAGCGGTGATGCCGAACTTCAGTCGGGGAGAGACAAAGAAAAATTCTGGGCGCCATATCCGGCGTTAAGGGCGTTTCCAATTGCACTGGTTGTGAAGCCCCCCGAAAGCGGCTTTACACAAAGGATTTCTTTTAGGATGTCAATCCTTTCTCGAAAGGCGGATTGAATGAAAACGATCTCGCGCAGACAATTTGTGGTCCGCGCCTCAAGCATCCTGGTCAGCAGTGGGGGGATTTCCCCCCGCCTTTTTTTGTTGTTGAGGCGTTCAAGTTCTTGCTTTTGACTGCACCATTTGTTTCCTTATTGCAGTTCTGCTCTCCCCACGTGAACATGAATCAGTCGGCCATAACCTCCTTCGTTTGTCTTCTGCTCTGCATCTCCTCTGCGACCAACGGTCTCGTAGAGAGGTCGTTGATCTGCGGAGCAAACCAATCCCAGCGAGCATCCTCCGCCTCTCACTTTGATGTCGACATCCATGGCGCCTCTGTTCTTGTCAATGGTGAAAAGAACAACGTGAGACTGCTCTCGAAAAACTTCACGCTGCTCGGCGAGATCGGCGGATCGGGGTGGGACAATAACCAGTTCGATCATCCGATGGGCGTGTGGGCACGGAATGGCATTGATGTGTTTGTTGCGGATTATGGTAACCACCGGATTCAGCGCTTCGATCGCAAGTTAGCGTATATCTCCACCTTCTCCACGCGGGAGAGAACGTCTCCGGATGAGCGTTTCGGCTATCCGACCGATGTGGCGGTGTCACGACTCGGGGATCTGTTTATCTGCGACAGCGAGAATTCCCGCATCCTCAAAGTTGTCGGACTCAGCAAGGTGGAGAGATCCTTTGGCGGCTTCGACGCGGGCAAGGGCCGGTTGAAGAAGCCGAACCAAATCGAGATTGGACCGAACGACAACGTCTATGTCCAGGACGAACGACGAATCGTCGAGTTTGATAATTTCGGAAATTTTATTCGCGAGTTCAGCGAGGAGATGTTTCACGGGGCGCCGCTGTTGTATGCCGATGAAAATGGGCTGGGAATTGTCAGCGAAAATTTACTGTACGCGTTCGATAAGGATGACCGGCTGCAAAAAACCGTCGCGCTCGATCCGTTGCTGCAAGAAAAAAAAGTTCGCTCGCTCGTGTTCAGCCGCGACACGATGTATTTGTTGACCGACGCGGGAATCATCACCGCGCCCGATCCACGGTAAGGGGTTAGTTCACAATAAAATTCAATTCATCGAGGAGGTCGCGGCACTGGCGTTCCAGGCCAGCCGCCCATGCCGATTCCTTCTCCGC
>JANNUB010000336.1:0-11064 GCA_031394795.1 Ignavibacteriota bacterium
ATCCCCTTCTCGTACAAATATGTTCCGACTCCGCCGTCGAAGAGGATGATGTCGTTGGTTAAGCGTTCACGGAATGATTTCATGGTTGTTCCTTGCTAATGCTCTGCTTTGTCAATAGTCATTTGTCATTGGTCATTAGAATACGAATTACTTAGGTGATCACAAATGCTTCTTGATATGGAAATGACTAATGGCGCTGTGTAATTTCCCACTCCCTCAACACCAGCCCGTAGCGTACGCCTCGCTCGCTTACAATCATTTCTTTGAACTTGAAATGCGCCAGAATCTCCCGGAGAATCAACGCGCCTGCCGTGATTACATCGCTCCGGCCTTCCATGATGGACGACAACTGGCGGATTTTTTCCGACGGCATTGCCCGCAAGGTGCGAAATAACTCTTCGACAGTATCGAATCCAAGCGTGGAGTTGGTGACAGCCTCGATGGAAAAACTCTTGAGTCCCTGCGCGAGGACCGCAAGGGACGTCGAGGTTCCCGCGACGCCGACAAGTTTTGAGGCGGTGAAGTTAACGTGCGCTGCCTTCCCCAATTCGCTTTCCACGAACGTAATTGCCGACGCGAGTTCTGTTTTGAGTGGAGGATCGTGTCTCAAGAACCGTTCGGTCAGCCGGACCGAGCCGATGTTGAGGCTCATGGAGTGCTGAATCTCGTTCGCATCGCCCACAGTAATTTCGGTGCTTCCGCCGCCAATGTCAACTACCGTTGCCTTGCCACGATAGGAAATACCGCTGATTGCTCCGCGATACGTCCAGAGCGCTTCGTCATCACCGCTCAAAATTTCCAGATGGAAACCGGTTTCGTCCTTAATCAGTTTTGCAAACTCGTCTTTGTTTTGCGCGTCGCGCACAGCGCTTGTCCCGGCTACAATGATTCTGTCAACCCGATACTGCGAGATGATTACTTTGTATTCCTTCAACACACCGACAACGCGCAGCATCGCGTCGGCATGAAGATTCTTCGATGCGTCAACACCTTTGCCGAGACGCGGTATTCGTTGTTGGTACTCCAGAGTGCGAATGCTGCTCCGTTCATCAACTTCGGCTATGAGGAGAAGAACAGTGTTTGTTCCGATGTCAATGGATGCGATGGTCATGCAGCCAAGTCCTGAGCGAAGCGAAGGACCTGTCCGCGTTTGATTTCGCGTTGAGATTCTTCACTCCGCTTCGCTCCGTTCAGAATTGAGTGAAACAGCAATCCACTCATTCTCCCTCAACATCTCTTGAACCTTGAACCCTGAACCCTGAACCGCTTCTCTTGTCGGCTCCTCATCAACATCCAACAACCCCGAAAGGATCATCACGCCGTCCTGGTTCAATCTCGATTTCATTTCAGGAAGCAACGGCTCGATGACGTTCCGTTGAATATTGGCAACGATCATGTCGACCTTGCCAGACCTCACAGACGCCAGCTCACTCATGGTAATGGATATTCTCTCCTCTACACCATTGAGGCGAATGTTCTCAATGGCATTCTCATACGACCACTCATCATTGTCAACGCCGACCGCAGATGCTGCGCCAAGCTTGATTCCCGCGATTGCAAGCACGCCTGTTCCCGTTCCAACATCGAGCAATGTCATGCCGCGCTTCACATATTTCTCCATCAGTCTCAAAACCAAACGCGTCGTTTCGTGATAGCCTGTTCCAAAAGACATCTTCGGATCAATGATGAGAACAACTTCTCCGTTCTTCGCCTCGTAGCTGTGCCACGTGGGAGTGATGACGATGCGATCCGTAACGTGGATTGGCTGAATCGTCTTTTCCCACTCTTCGTTCCAATTCCGGTCTTCAAGAGTCGTAACGCGGAATTGCGGCGCGGTGGAGTTGCTTGAGCGCTGAACAGTCTTCGCGACCCTCTCCGCTTCGTCCAACATCCCGTCGTTCCAACGATTGCTTTGAATGTAGCACCGAAGCAAAGATCCGTCTTGCCAAAACCCTTCGAAGCCGAGTTGTGAAAAAATGCCGATGAGTTGTTCGCTCAACTCCTCGTCGGCGGTGATCTCGAGTTCGGTGTACGACTTGGGCGTCATGGTGAGAATAAAGATAAGAAAAGATCGGATTCTCTCCTCAGAGACGTTTGAATACGGTCTTTCGGTTGGGAGGGAGGTTCGGTTTTTGATAGTTCGACGAGAGGGGGGTGTCAGTATCGCGGCAATGAAGGATCAATCTTCTTTGCCCACTGATCAATTCCGCCAACCAGGTTCTTCACCTTCTTGAACCCAAGCTGGCGCAGAAATTCCACTGCCCTTGCGCTCCGCTGACCGAGATGGCAATGCACCACGATCTCTTTCGATGAATCGAGTTCGTTCACCCGCTTGGGCAAATCGTTTAAGGGAATCAGCTGGGCGTTGATGTTGACAATCTTGTACTCGTGTGGCTCCCGAACATCGAGCACGAAGACATCGGCGCCGCCGTCGAGTTTCTGCTTCAGCTCTTCGACGGTGATTTCGAATTCCGCTTCGCCGTTGGTCGGTTGATGAATGATACCGCAAAATGCTTCGTAGTCAATCAAGCGATTGATGGTCGGATGTTCGCCGCAGATGGGGCAGTGGGGATTCTTGCGGAGCTTCAGCTCGCGGAAGCGCATCGTTAACGCATCGAAGAGGAGCAGCCTGCCGATCAGCGGCTCGCCAATGCCGATCAGCAACTTGACGGTCTCGGTTGCTTGAATTGTTCCGATGATTCCCGGCAGCACCCCGAGCACGCCTCCTTCGGCACAGCTTGGCACGAGTCCCGGAGGCGGAGGCTCCGAATACAAACAGCGATAGCAGGGACCCTGCTCTGCAAAGAACACCGACGCCTGTCCTTCAAATCTAAAAATGCTGCCGTACACATTCGGTTTCTTCAACAATACGCACGCGTCATTGACGAGATACCGCGTGGGAAAATTATCCGTTCCATCAACAACAACATCGTACTCGTTGAGAATGTCGAGTGCATTCTCCGATGTCAGTCGTGTCTGATATGTTTCGATGCGAACGTTCGGATTTATCCCGCCGATGCGCTCTCGTGCAGAGTCGAGCTTTGGACGGCCGACGTCATTTGTCGAGTGGAGAATCTGCCGCTGAAGATTCGAATGTTCAACGACATCGAAGTCCACGATGCCGATGCGCCCGACTCCCGCCGCGGCAAGATAGAGGGCAAGCGGTGAGCCAAGTCCGCCCGCGCCGATGAGCAAGACGCTCGAAGCCTTGAGTTTCTTCTGACCATCGAGTCCGACTTCCGGCATGATCAGGTGGCGGCCATAGCGCTGGAATTCTTCCGAGGAGAACTTTACCTCATCAGTCATTGCTATGGTGTTTCCTCCCGCAATCGACGGAATGATGCTCACGACATCATTCTCAATGACAGGCGTATTCTCTTTTTGCAAGTAGCGAATATCCTCGTCGTTCAGGTAGACATTAACGTACGACCGGAGCGTGCCGTCATCGGCGTACAGGTGCCGCCGCAAGTGGGCGTAGTTCGTCGTAAGGTGATCCAATAGCTCGCCGACGGTCGAGCCGTGTGCCAGCACGAACTCCTTTTTAGCGACATACGCCCGCAACGGTGTGGGGATGAGAATTTTTGTTGGCATCATGTACCTTGTAATTCGCCATCGAGCATCTCGATTTTCTCCTCGTCGAAGGCCGATCGGTCGTCGCGCAGCAGCCATGAACGGACTGCTGCGGGGATTCCTGCCTCAACACAAACAATCACGTACGAGAACCAGGGGAGTGCAAAGTCCAGATCGAGTTGCGACGGCTCTGCCGGATGATCGGGATGCGAATGATAAAGTCCGAGAATTTGCAATCCAACTCTTGCCGCATGATCTTCTGCCCGCTTGTACTCCTCGGGAAGAATGAGATAGCGGCGTTCTCTATTTTCTTCTTTTCTGTTACGAATTTCAAGCAGGTCATGAACATAGCGTCTTCCATTCTGTTCAATTCCCAACATCACGCCGCAACACTCTTCGGGATAGGTTTGCATGGCATGGAGCTTCACCTTGTGAAATGCAGTGTGAGTGAGTTGCAGCATCGCTAACTCTTCCATACAGGATCGCTCAAGTACTTTGTTCCGTCGTCGCTGAAAATCGTGACGATCACTCCTTCTGAAAGCCTCTCCGAAACCCGCAATGCTGCGACCATCGCCGCTGCAGAGGAAATGCCCACGAGGAGTCCCTCCTCACGGGCGAGGCATTTCACCATTGCATAGGCATCGTCGGTCGAGACGGCGATATTCTCATCGGCAAGTTTTGGATCATAAATTCCCGGCACCATCGCGGAATCGAGATGCTTCAATCCTTCCAGTCCGTGCAGTGGTGCATCGGGCTGCACGGAGATGCATCGGATGTTAGGGTTCAATTCTTTCATGCGACGAGAAGTGCCGACGAACGTGCCTGTGGTGCCGAGCCCCGCAACAAAGTGAGTGACGCGTCCCGATGTTTGTTCGAAGATCTCCGGCGCAGTTGTTTGGTAATGCGCTTGCCAGTTTGCGGGATTATTGTACTGATCCGGATAGAAGTACTGCTCCGGATGTTGTTGAACAAGACGTCGCGCGTACAGTTGCGCGCCATCCGTTCCTTCCAACGGATTAGTATACGCAACAGATGCACCATATGCTTTGAGGATGCGTTTACGTTCATGACTTGCGTTCGCGGGAAGGGCAAGCAGAACACGATAGCCGAGTATCGCCCCTATCATCGCATACGCAATGCCGGTATTGCCGCTCGTCGCATCTATGATGGTCTTCTCTTTCGTCAGCTGGCCGGTCCGCTCTCCTTCGAGAATCATGTTCATCGCAGCACGGTCCTTCACTGAGCCGCCGGGATTGTGCCATTCCGCCTTTGCGTATAGCTCTATACCAGGACGTACATCGAGCCCGGCGATTTTCTGAATGCGAAGCAAAGGTGTGTTGCCGATCCGCGAGAGTACGGTATCTCCAACGCCGGTCATTTGAGTTCCAAAGAACGTATGAGATCTTTGATAGTCTTAACGAAAGAACAAGGGAATTTGTTCTCTCCGGCTGTCCAATAAGTCTGTAGAGCGACACTCCTCAGGGAGTCCTTTTCGAAGGAACCCTTCGGGTTGGACAGTGTCGCTCCTCTTGCCAGAATGAGCGATTCTGTTCGAAGGTCGAAGATTCCCGACGGGTCGGGTCATCGACGACTCGTCGGAGGAGAATCGCTCTACAAAAATAAAAAAAGGCTTGACAATGAACTGAGAGAGGTGTATCTTGTAAACGCTTACATGACGTATGTAAACGTTTATTTGGGCACATCTGATTTTCAGCATGTAGATTCTGTTTCAAAGCCGCTCGGCGGCTGGGTACAATCGCCGTTCTAATTCGCTTCAAATCTCGGCAAGCAAGATCGTTGTGAACTTTTGCGCAAGGTAAGAGTTATGACAACAATTAAGGATGTTGCGCGCGAAGCAGGTGTTTCGATTGCGACGGTGTCGCGCGTGTTCAACGACGTCGGTCCTGTTCAACAAGAGACGCGCAAACGCGTTCGGCGCGTTGCGAAAGATTTGCGCTATGTTCCGAATGCGCTCGGCAGAAGTCTGAGCAGACAAAAGACCGACGCCATCGGACTTCTCCTTCCTGATTTGTATGGCGAATTTTTTTCCGAAATCCTCCGCGGTACCGACCAAACGGCGCAGAAGTCGCGCTACCATCTCGTCGTTTCCAGTTCTCACAATAACAAAGAAGCAATCCATGCGGCACTCGCGATGATGCGCGGGCGCGTTGATGGGCTCGTCATTATGTCGCCGCACATTGATGCTGAAACCCTGAACGAGAATCTCCCGCACTCTCTTCCCGTTGTGTTGCTCAACTGTTATGTTGAAACAAACGGCTTCGATGCGTTGAATGTCGACAACTACGGCGGCGCGTACGCGATGGTGAAACATCTTCTCGGTCACGGCCACAGACGCGTCGCCCTTATCAAAGGGATCGAAAAAAACTTTGACGCTGCAGAGCGGTTGCGCGGGTATAGTACGGCAATGAAAGATAACGGTGGAGAAATAGATCCTCGCCTTGAGTTTGCCGGCAATTTCACGGAAGCGTCAGGATACGATGCAGTGAAGAGTCTGCTTGCAATCTCTCCGCGACCAACGGCGATTTTTGCATGCAACGATTCGATGGCGATTGGCGCGTTGAGCGCGTTGCGCGATGTCGGCATTCAAGTCCCGGATGAAGTTGCACTCGCAGGATTCGATGATATTCCTATTGCATCGTATCTCACGCCATCGCTCACGTCTGTCGAAGTCGGCATTCAGAATCTCGGCGTGCGCGCGATTGAAACGGTGATTCATGCCGTGCGGAATAAAAATACGCATCACAAGCAGACGACGATATTGGAAACAACATTGAGTCTCCGAGAATCGTGCGGATGTACTAATCCACAGAATCAGTAACAATTCTCTCGCTAATGAAGGAGGTGATTGCTTGGCGGGCATCAGTTCATAGCTTTTGCAGTACCTCGCGTCCGAAGGTCATCCTTCTCACCACAACGCGAGTTCATCGTAATCCACACAAAACAAAAAGGAGGTATACGTCATGAAAACAAAAATGTTCATGATGGTTGTTTGCGCTTTGCTAGCGTCCGAGTCGCTGGCACAGCGTCAAGATGTGACATGGGCTCGCAGAACCCCCGCTGCGATCACGCTGGATGGCGTGATGAACGAAGCAGCGTGGGCGCAAGCCGAATCAGTCAGAGTTGTGTATGGTCAGAACGTTGCTGGTATCCCTGGCAGCGGATGGTTCGACGAATCGGCGACGCCGCGGACGCCGACGGACCCCACGCGAGCGACTCTCAAGTTTCTGCTCTTCAACGACAGCCTTTACATCGGCATTCGCGTGCAGGATAGTTCGGTTGGCGGAGGAGGCTTCAATAGAAAAGATGGTTTTCTCGCGAATCTGCGATACCGGCAAGCAACAGGGTTCCAGGGAACGCCAGGCAGGGACGGGAACACCAGCCAAGCGTACGAGGTTTTCTATGCTTGGTGGAAGGATAATGATTCACTGGCAGATAGACCTGGCCGATTGCCGAACTTCGCTGGGTTTGATGGGAGTTCACCCTATGCACCACGCCCGGACAGCTCGAAGCTAAGATGGAATGCGGCGACGACAGTGCAAGGAACTCAGAATGATGACGCGACCGTTGACCAAGGTTACACCACAGAGATGAAAATCGAAGTACGGAGACTGCTCTATGATGTTTCTCAGGCGAGCGGAGAAATACTGATGTTCAACATTTCCATCTACGATGCTGATTGGCAGTGGCCCGTCAATCTTGCAAGAACGTATGCGAACCGCGCATGGCTGCAAGGTCCTTGGGGGAATGTAAGTCCGTACCACCATCTCCGCATTCATACGCTTCCTACCGTAACAACAACATCGGGAGCGCTGCCGCCAGTTCTAGCGGATCTGGTAATCCCTGGCGCGAACTATCCGTCACCCAATCTGGATGGCAGACTCACAGAAGCTATCTGGAGGAACCCGGGTGTCGGCACGCTGACCCTGAAATATGGCGATGTGGCAACTCGAAACGCATATCCGAATACTTTGAGGTATCGGAGTGGTCAATTCCAGCCAGAAGTGAATGGCGGCAGAGCCACAGTTCAAGATGCGAACACGGCAGTCGTCAAGTATTTCTACAAAGCCGATACGCTGTTCTTCGGCTTTGATGTACGAGATCAGGTTGTGCAGTCGGTTGCCGGAAATTCGCGCTGGGATGGCTTTACGGTTACACTCTGCCAGCGGAATAACCCTGAGGAGGGCGCGGTGTTAATCCGTAGAGAATTGACCTTTAGAGTAGGTGGTTCGGGCACAAGCGTCACCACGGTGCGCGATGGTAGTCTCGCACCGACGTCCGGAAACTGGGACTCTGCAGCAACGCGGGTTCAGGTTGCAATCGCGCTCAAAGGTGGAACAACGATTGACACAGTTGGAGCGGCGCCCGATTCAGGCTACACGGCAGAAATGCGCGTCAGACTCGATTCACTTGGCTATGCTGCCGGCCGCGGTGATGGCATCGTGTTCTTAGCAGTCAAACATTTTGATGGCGACTCATTCACTCCGGCCAGCACAAGCTATGGTACGCACACATGGTTCGCGCGCGAGAATGGGTTCGTTGATGGCTCTGCGTGGGCGCGGATGGATCCCGCTCTCGTTCTTGCGGTTGATGGCAAGGGAAATCAGATTCCGGATGAGTTCACACTTGTGGGCAACTATCCGAATCCGTTCAACCCTTCAACGACCATCAAGTTCGTGATGCCGCAGCGCAGTGAAGTAACGCTCGAAGTGTTCAACGTGCTCGGTCAGCGTGTTGCGATCAAAGCACTCGGCGAGCGTCAGGCTGGCGAACACAACATCGCATTTGATGCAACCAATCTTGCTACCGGTCTCTACAATTATCGGTTGACGATGGCGGCAACGAAAGCGACTGTTGCCGGCAAGATGATGCTGGTGAAGTGAGAAAATCCTGAGCCCGCCGAAGGCGGGCGAAGGATCTTATGTTCGGATTCTTCTCCGAAGGTCTATGACTCGTAGAGAGTCTCGCCGAGTCGAGTCGTCGACCTTCGGACGACATTCGAGATTTCCATGAATATCGAATGATCGAACAAGGAATTTCGAACGCCGAAGTTCTTTAAGATGTTATCACTGATGTTACGCAAAACCAAAGGGGACTTCTGTTTTTCATACCGACCTCATCCCCTCTACGAGCCGTAGGCCGGCCCCTTCTCCTAAGAGGAGAAGGGGAGGATTGTCCTTCGGAAGAGGTCAAAAGAAAACAGAAGCTTGCGTAACGTCAGTTATCAATCTGCCGTTGAAGTTTGACTCTCGATGGTTGGTATGAGAGTTGCTCGACGGCAGAATCTCTTCACCCCGGCTGACCTCCTTGGGGTGAAGAGAAATATATTGTGAGATGTCATTCACTGATGGAGACACCGCAGGAGTTTATGCAAACCGTGCGTAACATCAGTCATTCATGAGTTTGGGAAAGAACTATGAAAACGCAATCGCTACGTCTTCTCATTTCTGTTCTGCTACTGTCTATCACACCTGTCGTCACGCCTGCCGGCACAACCGGAAAAATTGCTGGGAGAATTCTTGACAAGGGCAGTGAGCCGCTTCCCAGTGCCAACGTCGTTGTTGTTGGAACTAGTGTCGGCGCCGTGACCGATCTTGAAGGCTATTATGCGATCCTCAACATTCCGCCCGGGAGATATGAGGTGCAATTTCGCTTAGTCGGCTACCGGACGGTTTCCGTCAAGCAGGTTCAGGTCAGCGTGAACAACACGACGAAGCTTGACGCCTCACTTGAAGAGGATGCCATCACCACGGACGCGGTGGTCGTTACGGCTAAGAGGCCTGTTGTCGAAGTCAACCTTACAAGCACGATCGCAACCATGACCGACCAGGACATAAAGATGTTGCCTGTGCAAGAGTTGCAAGACATCGTCAACCTGCAGGCTGGTGTTGTTGATGGCCACTTCCGCGGTGGACGCGAGGGCGAAGTGCAATTCCAGGTGAATGGAGTTTCGGTCAACAATGCGTACGACAACAAGTCCTCCATAAAAATCGATCGCTCCCTCATTCAAGAAGTGCAAGTGATCACGGGAACGTTCGATGCGGAGTACGGGCAGGCGATGAGCGGCGTCGTGAACACCGTGCTGAAGTCCGGAGGCGAGAACTTTCAGCTCAATGCGGAAGCGCTCGTCGGAGACTTCGTCTACGAAAGTGGCGGCAAACGCGGACTGACGTACAAAGCACATCCCACCTCAGCGCAAAACTATCAACTCAGTATCAACGGTCCTACAGGTATTCCTCAAACGTATTTCCTGATCAATGCGCGGCGTTATTCGTTTGACGACTATCTGTACGTCGGGCAGGGGTTTGTTCAGATTGATACGACGGCTGGGATTGCCTACCTGACTGAAGATGAAAACCAAAAGAAAAACGCACTCGGTTACTCTCGCGAATGGTCGGGGTTGGCGAAGCTCACGAACCGTTCCATCGGCGGTGTGGAAATCGGTTATCAAGCCTTGTTCAATTTTATCGAAGGGCGAAAGCAAGACTTCGAATGGCGCTTCAATCCCGATGGTATGAAGACTCAAAAGACCAAGTCTCTCGTGCATGGTTTGGATGTGACACACTCGCTCTCCGCGTCAACCTTTTACACCATAAACCTACGACACAATTACTTCGACTACCGTGACTGGGTGTTCGATGATTTCTATGACAAGCGGTATGATACCGGGCTCAAAAGATCGATTGCGACCAATTTCGGCCCCGTCACTATCGTACAGGGTGTGGACTTCGACCGTTTCCGCCAAAAGACGAACGCGGGCGTTGTGAAAGTGGGCGTGACGAGTCAAGTCACGCGCGAGCATCAGCTCAAGCTCGGCGGAGAGTTCACCGTTTCCAACTTACAGTTCGGCACGGCGGGAACCCTCACGTTCCGAAATGTCGCTGGACGCGACTCTCTCGTCCGCTACGTGGACTTTCCTCCTGACTTTCCCGGTATCCAGGAATACAAGCCGATAAGCATTGCTGGGTACGCACACGATCTTGTTGAGTGGAACGACCTCACGATCCGGGCAGGCGTTCGGTTCGAGTATTTCGATGCGCGCTCGACCATTCCGAGCGACCTGGCGAATCCGGCGAATGCAATTGCCGGCGCGCCGCAATCGGTGCCGAAGAAAACCGCGAAGAAGCTCTCGTTCGCTCCACGCATCGGAGTTTCATATCCCATCACCACGACATCATCTCTTTTCTTTTCGTACGGACACTTCTACCAGCTTCCTCCGCTCGGACAAATTTTTGGCAATGCGAACTACGATCGTCTTCTCCGCATTCAAGCCGGTTCGGTCGAGTATGGCGTGCTCGGCAATCCGGATGTGAAGCCGGAAAAAACCGTGCATTATGAGTTTGGCTACAAGAATGCAGTAACTGAGTTTCTCGGCGTTACGGTGAACCTTTTTTACAAAGATATTCGCGATCTTCTCGGGGTCGAGTTCATTGCGACGTACACCAATGCCGAGTATGCGCGCTTGACGAACGTGGA
>JANNUB010000340.1:0-4684 GCA_031394795.1 Ignavibacteriota bacterium
TTTCGGGACAGGCGTACAGCGTGCAAAGTCCGCACGCGCAACAAAGCGATGCATTCAAATTCCAAATCGCTTCGCCCGTTGATGTGAAACCCAAACTTCGCATCACCTTGTGCGGCTGAACGTCGTAGCCGAGCACGTAACGCGGACACAACTCCGTGCAATAACTGCACTGGTCGCAGGCGCTCTTACCGATGCGATGCATTGCTTTTTCCGTCTGACTCTTGCGTTGCACGAGCGTATGCTCAACAGGGAGGACGATGAAGCCTGCCGTCGTTTTCGTAATCGGCTGGTCGAGATTCGTTTCCTCCGAAGGAGTCCTTACGGACAACTTTCCCATCATGATGCCGCCGACGAAAAGAGCGAAGTCCGAAACGCTCACGCCGCCTGCCGATTCAATTGCGTCGCGATAGCTCATGCCAATCGGCGCGACGAATGAGACGGGATGCTTCACTGCGCCTGCGACTGTAATAAACTTTTCTGTGACAGGAACGTTTTGTGAAGCGAGAGAAATATTGTAGAGCGTTTCGACGTTGTTGACGACAACGCCAATGTTCAGAGGAATTCCCTGCGGAGGAATCAATCGTCCCGTTGCCTCATACACTAAAATGTATTCATCGCCTGACGGATAGAAATCGCCGAGCGTGTGAATCGTGATGGGAGTTCCTTTGGTTGCAGACTCGAACGCTTCAACCGCCGATTTGTTCTTCGCCTTCAGGCCGATGATTCCCGTTTGCGCGCCAGTGGATTCCATCAGCAAACGAACGCCATGAACAACGCGGTCGGCATGGTGCACCATCAATTCATAGTCTTTATGAATCAACGGCTCGCACTCCGCGCCGTTCGCGATGACGATGTCGACTTTCGATTCAGCTTTCACATACGCAGGAAAACCCGCGCCGCCTGCGCCGACGACGCCTGCTTGTTTGATGGATTCGGAGATGGTCAATGGCATTGTTCCTTGTTAATTTTCGGCACGTTCACTTTTGTTTTGTAACACAACCTGTTAGAAATCTCTCTTCCTCAACGCAAACACGCCTACCCCGAAGATCAGCAGCGATGAGATGAGCGAAAACGCGAAGGGTTTCCAGTCCATGCCCGAGTGCGTGATCTGCTGGGAAAGATTGTTTTGCATTGCAGACACTTGCGGGAGAAGATAATACAGAGCGTCGAGTGCTTTTTTCAAAATGTCGTTTCTCAGAAATAGCGAGAAGGTCTCTCTGGCTTCCAAGGCGTTTTCGATGATAGCGAGATAGAGGAACGAGCCGATGATCGGAATCGCGGCGTTCCGAAAGAGAACTCCAAGCAACGCGACGATCGAAAAAACGCATCCGAACATGAACGACATCGTGAGCGTTGAGAGGAGTAATTGCGGGTTCCAGACTCCGGTCTTTATCCCGAACACAAACCAGAGTCCTCCGATAAAGTAGAGGATGTTCGCGAAGATGGCGGCAATTGCCCCCAATGACTTTCCGAAGAGCAACTCCCACCGTGTGATGGGTTTGGAAAGGTACAAATCAATGGTCCCTTTTTCCATGAGGTCGGGAATGACGCTTGCGGTGGCAAACACACCGAAAACCATAATGCCGAAGAAAAGACCCCGCGCCAAGCTCGCTTGCATGCCGAACACCCGCTCCTCAAGCTCTTCCGCAGACGCCGGTGGCGAAGTCGGATTGCCAAAGAGTTTCAGTACAACGCCATCGTCCGTCTTCTCGGATGAGACGGCGGCGAGCGTTCCGAGCAGAACGATCGTCGAGATGCCGACAAGAACGTACAGCGTGGCTTTGCTCAACAGCTCGCGAAATGTGCTGAGGATGAGGGTGAGCAGTTTCATTGTATGAGACTGATGAACGAATCTTCCAGTGAGGTGCGCTTCTTTGCGATATGCGTAATTTCGATTGCATGCTTTCGCATCAAATCTATGAGGTGGTTCAGCTCGGCAGAGTCTTTGACCTCTGCGAATATGGTGCTCTTTTCGACGCTGAACTTGAGAACTGTCGCGGCGGCTTCATGGTAGAAGGCTTCGCTGAGCAGATGCGCGAATCCAATCTCATAGCTCGCATCCGCTGTCGTAAACTCGGCAACCGTTCCGACTTTCAGAAGGCTTCCTTTGTCGAGAATAGCAACGCGGTCGGAAATCATCTCAACCTCGGAAAGGAGGTGAGAGTTGAGAAAAATCGTTTTGCCTTCAGCCTTCAGCTGCTTCAGGACGTCGCGGATTTCTTTTCGCCCAACCGGATCAACGCCGTCGGTTGGCTCATCGAGGAAGATCACGTCGGGATTGTTGATGAGCGCTTGCGCCAAGCCAAGTCGCTGCATCATTCCCTTTGAGTATTTCCTGACCTTCATTGCAGCCCATTGTTCCATCCCGACGAGCTTGAGCAGCTCTTGGGTGCGAGAGCGAATGCGCGAGGCAGACATTGCGTAAAGCCCGCCGAAGAGACTCATCGTTTGCGCTCCCGTCAGGTAATTTGGGAAGCGGTGGTTCTCCGGCAAAAAGCCGACGCGCTCGCGAACCCTCGCGTTCGAAAGATCCTTGCCAAGAATGCTCGCCCTTCCGGATGTCGGATGAACAAGTCCGAGAAGAATCTTGATGAATGTCGTCTTGCCAGCGCCGTTCCGTCCGAGCAAGCCGAAGATTTCTCCTCGCGCAACGCTAATCGTGACATCGCTCAAAGCCGTTACGGAGAGGTTGCGGTTGACGAAATCGGTATAGGTCTTCGTGAGCGCTTCGGCTGTAATCGCAGCCATGAAATTCCTGAAGGTTGACGCACCAAAATAATCGAATCACGCCGGCAATGCAACAACCACGTATGTAGCTACTACGCCTCGTTGCTCCTCAACTCTCTCTTTTCTATATTGATCCAGCTTTTCCTAGGCAATTCTCACTCATCCTCAATCGAAGAAGAATCTCAAAGCAATGGCAACGAAGTTCTACATCGAAGATTTGCACAACCACGTTGGCGAAGAAGTAACGCTGCAAGGCTGGCTCTACAACAAACGCTCAAGCGGCAAAATAAAATTCCCGATTCTGCGCGACGGAACCGGGATCGTGCAAGGCGTCGTGCTGAAAAATCAAGTCAGCGAAGAAGTGTTCAACAGCGTTGACAAGCTCACGCAAGAGTCTTCGTTTGTCATGAAGGGCAAAGTTCGGAAGGAAGATCGCGCACCGGGCGGGTACGAGCTTGATGTCACCGACGTACAAATTATTTCCCTCGCTCAGGAATATCCGATCACGCCGAAAGAACACGGCGTCGAGTTCTTGATGGATCGTCGCCATTTGTGGCTTCGCTCGAACCGGCAACACGCTATCCTTCGCGTCCGCCACCAAATCATCAAAGCCATTCGCGAATTCTTCGACAATCGCGGATTCACCCTGGTGGATTCCCCGATTTTCACACCCGCTGCGTGCGAAGGAACTTCGACGCTGTTTGAAACGGACTATTTCGATTTGGGCAAGGCGTATCTCACGCAATCGGGACAGTTGTATGCCGAGGCATCAGCGATGGCACTAGGGAAAGTCTACACCTTCGGTCCGACGTTCCGGGCAGAGAAATCGAAGACGAGGCGGCATCTCACGGAGTTTTGGATGGTGGAGCCGGAAGTTGCATTCAACGATTTGAATGACAACATGGATTTGGCGGAAGAGTTTCTCGTGCACATCGTGCAATCAGTTCTCAAAAATCGTTCGGCTGAATTGAAAGTTCTTGAACGTAACACGTCGTTCCTCGAAAAAGTGCAGAAGCCTCTGCCGCGCATTACGTATGATGAAGCAGTGGATATTCTTCACAAGAAGGAACTTCCGTTCGAGTGGGGGAATGATTTAGGCGGAACGGACGAAACGGTAATCTCCGAGCAGTTTGATCGTCCGGTGATGGTGCATCGTTATCCCTCGGTAATCAAAGCGTTCTACATGAAGCGCGACCCGCAGAATCCGAAACTCGCGCTCGCGCTCGATGTGTTGGCGCCTGAAGGCTACGGCGAAATTATCGGCGGCAGCCAGCGCGAAGATGACCTTGATGTGCTTCTTGCACGAATCAAAGAACACAACTTGCCGCAGTCGGCGTTCGAGTGGTATTTGGATTTGCGTCGCTACGGCTCGGTGCCGCACGCGGGCTTCGGTCTTGGCGTCGAGCGAACAGTCTCGTGGATTTGCGGACTCGACCACGTGCGCGAGACGATTCCGTTCGCAAGGATGATTTATCGCCTCACGCCTTAGCGCGGGGGGGACTGGATTGATGGATCAATGGATTGATGGATTCCATTGATCCATTGATCCAACAATCCAACACTCCATTCGTCAGGAACAAACATGCTAACCGTCTCCAACCTTCGAAAAGATTTCTCAAGCATCCGCGCGGTGGACGACGTTTCGTTCGAAGTTCAACGCGGACAGATTTTCGGGCTTATCGGTCGCAACGGCGCGGGGAAGACCACGACGATTCGCTGTATCCTGAACATTTATGAGCCGGACAGCGGAGAGATTCGTTTCGACGGAGAAACATTCTCCGACAAAACCCGCAACAGTGTCGGGTATCTTCCCGAGGAACGCGGACTCTATAAGAAGAGCAAGTTGCTCAATACGATTCTTTACTTCGCACAACTGCGTGGAATGGATGCAGTGAAAGCAAAAACCGAGGCGGTGCATTGGCTGAAGCGCTTCGAGCTTGTCCCCTGGGCGGACAAG
>JANNUB010000350.1:0-7366 GCA_031394795.1 Ignavibacteriota bacterium
GCGAATTTCTCTATCAAGTCGAATATGTCGCCCGCCAACTTTTTCAGCGTACCCTGTGCCACCGCGCCTTCGATGAACTCGACCTTGAGCTTCGCCATCTCCTCCTTGTTCTTCTTCCCCATAGCCCGGCGCATCAGGTCGGCTTTGGCAAGCGTGAACCCAGCCACCTCGGTCGCAATCTTCATCACCTGCTCCTGGTACACGATAACGCCGTACGTCTCTCTCAGGATAGACTCCATCCTCGGATGTATGTAGCTGATCTGCTGCCGTCCATGCTTCCGCTCGATGAAATCTCCGATCATTTCCATCGGGCCGGGACGATACAACGCGTTCATCGCGACGAGATCGCTGATGCTCGTCGGTTTCAGCCTGCGAAGCCAGTCCTGCATACCGGCGCTTTCAAACTGAAACACGGCGATGGTATTTCCTTTCCCGAACAGCTCGAATGTCCTTGCATCGTTTTCGGGAATCTTGTCGAGGTCAATCTCCACACCGTGGTTCACCTTGATCATTGCCAGCGTGTTCTCAAGAACGGACAACGTGCGCAGCCCGAGAAAATCTATCTTGAGAAGTCCCGCGGTCTCAAGATCCTTCATGTTGAACTGCGTCATCACTTCGGTTTGCGGAGTCTTGTACAGCGGCACGTAATCGCTGATGTTCCCCGGTGCAATCACCACTCCGGCGGCGTGCATTCCTGCGCCGCGATTCATCCCCTCCAGCACAAGCGATGCTTCGATCAATGTTTTGATTTTTTCGTCTTTGCTCTCCCGTACCCACTTCAACCCGGGCAGCGTTTCCAGCGCATCGGCAAGCGGACGCACCTTTCCAAGCTCGACCGGGATTTCTTTCGTAATCGAGTCTATAGTACTGAGGGGAATTCCCAGAACACGTCCGACGTCTTTCAGTACGGCGCGGGATGAAAGCGTGCCGAATGTGATGATTTGCGAAACGGACTCTGCCCCGTATTTTTCGCGTACATACTGGATGACCTTTTCACGTTTCGTGTCGGAGAAATCAACGTCAATGTCGGGCATGGAAACACGGTCGGGATTCAGGAAGCGCTCAAACAGCAGATCATACTTCACGGGGTCGACATTGGTAATGCCGAGCGCATACGACACAATGCTTCCAGCGGCACTGCCGCGGCCTGGACCCACCGCAACGCCCATGCTGCGCGCTGCCGCAATAAAATCCTGCACAACCAAGAAATAACCCACATATCCCATTTTCCGGATGACGGATATCTCGTGCTCAAGTCTTCGTCGCAATTCCTCGTCCGGCTCCGGATAACGACGCTTGAAGCCGTCGCGCGCAAGTTTCTCGAAATACTCCTCCAGCGTGTCAACACCCGCGTTCGCCGGAATAGGAAACTTCGGCATGTGGTTCGTTTTCAGGTCGAGCTCGAGATTGCACTTTTCCACGACTTCCATTGTCGAGTTCAGAGCTTCGGGATAGTCTCTGAACAGGTCAATCATTTCTTTCGGCGACTTGAAATAGACCTGGTCGGTTTGGTAGCGAAGCTGGGTAATGTCGGGAATGTTCGTGCTGCTTGCATCGGGAATGTGCAGCATGATGTTGTGAGCGATCGAGTGCTCGCGTTTCAGGTAGTGCGTGTCGTTTGAGCAGATGAGTTTCAGCCCGAGAGCTTTTGCGAGCTTCGGCGCCTTATCGCGAATTGTCGCTTCGCGCGGGATGCCGTGGTTTTGAATTTCGATGTAGAAGTCGTCGCCGAGAATATCTTTGTACAATTCTGCCGCTTCGTACGCCTCCGCATCTTCGCTCTTCGCAAGATGCGCGTTGACGACGCCGCCTGCGCATGCCGAGGTCCCGATCAGTCCCTCACGATACTGCCGCAACACTACGGCATCAATTCGCGGCTTGTAGTAGAATCCCTCCGTATGACCAACGGTGCAGAGCTTGAGAAGGTTCTTGTAGCCCTGGAGATTTTTCGCAAGCAGAATCATGTGATGATAGGCGCCGCGCTTACCGCCCCCTTCCGTCGCCTGTGTCGTCTTCTCGAGCCGGCTCCCCTTCGTGACGATGTACGCCTCCATCCCGACGATCGGTTTGACGCCGGCTTTCTTCGCCTTTTTGTAAAACTCGATCGCGCCGAACATCACGCCATGGTCGGTAAGACCAACCGCAGGCATCTTGTGCTCCACTGCCGCATTGACAAGCTCATCAATCTTCAAGGCTCCGTCAAGAAGACTGTAATGCGTATGATTATGAAGATGGACGTATTCGGGCATTTGATGGACGATAAATCTGGTACATTATTATAGCGATAAGCAACGACAAGTTGTTCACAACTTTTTCAAAACTTAAGAACAGCTACACGGGACTGACATAAGTCTGAATGGAACCACTTCAACTTGCTTCAGTTGCAAGAATTGGACGTCAGCGCAGAAGCTCTTGCACCCTGTTGATAACTTCGGCAGACTCTACGAGAATTCTCTCACCCGTTTTGCGCACCTTGATTTCTATTTTTCCGTTCGCGAGATTCTTTTCACCAACAATCACTTGCAAAGGCATACCGAGCAAATCCGCGTCTTTGAACTTGAAGCCGGGCGTTGTTCCGCTCCTATCATCGTATAGCGCCTCGATGCTCCCCTCGGACAGCTCGCGATAAACATGCTCCGCTTTTTCCACGACTTCCTTGCTCTTCATGCTCACAGCAATCAAATGAACGTGATAGGGCGCTATCGCACTATCCCAAACAATTCCGTTTGCGTCATGGTTTTGTTCAATATGACAGGCGATGATGCGCTCAATGCCGATGCCGTAGCTTCCCATGATGATCGGTTTTGCCTGCCCGTTCTCGTCAAGGAAACCCGCCTTCAACGCATCGGAATATTTTGTGCCAAGTTTGAAGATGTGCCCAAGTTCGATTCCCTTCACGATGCGAAGCTTTGCTTTTCCGTTCGGCGCAGTTTCGCCTGCTTGGACGGTTCGTAAATCGTAGTAGCCGTCAATCTTGCAGTCGCGTTGCAAGTCTATGTTCGTCAAGTGAAAATCATTCCTGTTCGCGCCGCTCACAAATCCGTTTCCGCCTTCAAGACGCTTGTCCGCGATTATCTTGAGTCCCTTCAAGTTCACAGGACCAATCGAGCCGCCATCTGCGCCAGTCAACTCGGGCAATTTTTCATCTTCAATCGGACGAACCCATGTCGCGCCCGTCGCCGATTGAAGTTTCGACTCATTCAGCTCGTCATTCCCCATCATCAAAATCAAAACAGGATTCTCGTCGCACCAATACACAACCGACTTCGCGAGAATGCTTGCGTCAACTTTCAAAAAAACGGCAAGCTCATCGATCGTCTTCACGTTCGGCGTGTGAACTTCCTGAAGCGCTTTGCTCTCTGCTGAGCGAGCCGCATTCGGAACGACCGACGATGCAATTTCAAGATTCGCCGCGTAGCTTCCATCTTCCGCGAGCACGAGCGTATCCTCGCCCGACTCGGATTCAAGCATAAATTCCTGCGATCCGCTGCCACCCATAGCGCCGCTGGACGCGCCTACGATGAAAAACTTTAGCCCGCAGCGTGTGAAGATCTTCTTGTAGGCTTCCGCGTGCAAATCGTAGCTCGTGTCAAGCGCTTCCCATGTCGTGTCGAGAGTGTAACTGTCTTTCATGAGAAACTGTCTGGTGCGCAGAACGCCGGAACGTGGGCGCGGTTCATTCCGGAATTTTGTCTGAATCTGATACCAGATCTGCGGCAGGTCCTTGTACGATTCGATATGATTCTTTGCAATCCAACAGATGATCTCCTCGTGTGTCGGGGCAAGAACCAGTGCCCGATTTTTCACATGAAAGAGATTGTCGCCAAACGCTTTCACTCTTCCTGTCTCTTCCCAGATTTCAATCGGGTTGAGAGCCGGTAGATGAAATTCCTGTCCGCCAATCGCATCCATCTCTTCACGGACGATGTTGCAGACTTTTTTCATTACCCGATAGCCAAGCGGCAGCCATGAGTATATGCCGGCAGAGAGCGCCCGAATCATGCCGGCGCGAATCATCAACACATGACTTGGGATGACAGCGTCATTGGGTGTTTCTTTTACCGTCGGGACAAATCCGGAGCTTAATCGCATGAAGTCAGAATGAAATGTCGTTGAACCAAAAAAAAGAGGAATGTCTCTGAGTGAGCACTCCTCTTCCAAAATTCCTCATGGAGGCTGAAGCAATATACCAAACGCGGAAAGCGAATTCAAATCATCGCGTCGGACGACCCGGGGGTCGCGGAAAGACGCTGTTCACCGGTTCTTCAGTCTTGCCTGACGAAAGAATGGCGATCGCCAACGCCAACCCGACAACCGCGGCGCCTCCCGCGATGTATAATTCTGTTGACACACCTTCCGAGCGTGGAGCGATCGCCTTTACCGCAAACACGATATCCTCTTTGTCGAGCTCGGGCCGATACTCGTCTGCGAGTCTCCAGCTAATGCGCTTGTTCTTCCCGGGACGAATGTTTGCACCGATATCCCCGATGACATTGAGCGGAGTATATGTGAAGGTCGAATCCAACTTCCGTTTTACGGTGAGCGTGATGGTGTACACGTCACTCGGTTCGCCCACAAGATCGTACTCGATAAAAACGTTGGCTTTCCCTTGCTTCTCGTGCCGGACCCTTTGTACAGGATTATCCGCATCGTCGTCATCCTCCAATGCCGCCGTGCCCGGATGTGTTGCATACACCAAGAACGCGAGGACGAGAAACAATCGGAGTCGTCTGTCATTCCAAAGCATAGTTCCTCCTGATTACTTCATCATGATCATCTTGCCCGTGAAGGCTTTGCCTGTATTGGTTGTGAAACGGACAAGATATATCCCCGAAGCGACCGTGTAACCTTCGGTGTTCTTTCCGTCCCATTGCACAAAGTGTTTTCCTGCTTCGAGTCTTCCGGCAAATACTGTTCGTACTTCTTCGCCAAGAATGTTGTACACCTTGATGGCGATATCCGCCGTATGAGGAATGGCAATCGGAATCGTCGTTGTCGGATTGAACGGATTCGGGAAGTTGGCCTCGAGCGCAAACTCTTTCGGGAGTACCGATTGCAATGCCTCGCGCACCGCTTCGGGTGTTCCGACAACAATCTTGAATTCCGATCGTCCGGTGGGAAGAGAGAACCGGTATGGTGTTTCGCTCCGCAGATCGGCATACCGGGCACGCTGTTCGTCAATCAAGAAGGCGTGGAACTGCGGGGGCAGATCGCCGACCCCATCAAATCGCAACTCAAGCGGATCTCTGGATTTCGCATGGAGCTCAAAAGTCCAGGTTTCAATCTCATCAACGCCGGGACGATAGTCCGCCGCGAATCCACTGTAGAGCGGATCCCATTCAGGCCGGTTGAAAAAGATCGTCGGAATTCCTTCAAATAATCGCGGCTTCCTGTATTCCAGCGAATCCAATCCTCTCTTCGCAGAACGAAGAACACCGAACGAAGTTGCGCGATCATTCAAGCCGTTTGCGAGAAACTCGATCTGCACGATCCATTCGCCCTCTGGAGGGCGCTGCGCCGGTACTTTCGGTAAAGCGCTGAAAACCCCGAAGGGTACTTTCAGCGAGGAGAGTCCGTTGTCAAAAAAGTAATATCCCTTGTACGGCTCCATTTGCGTCGCTTCGGTAAAGATGCCGGTGAACGTCCATATCTTTTCGGAGAGATTCCCATTAAGAGTGCCACTCACTTCGCTCCACGGAACATTCGTCGCAAATGGGTTCGTGATAATATTCCATCTATTGTTGACAAGGGGAATGAGTACCGAACTTGCCGCCGTATCAAGCGGCGCGGTCGGAACCGTCAGGTTCCGAATAACAAGATCCCCTTTTCGCAAGACCCAGAAAGCGCGTCCGGGCGAAAGCCTGAAGTTTGTATCGCTTGCATTGTAAGGAATGAAAGCTGACCCATTGTCGCGATATGCAACCCAGTCTACATCTTGAGATCCGGAAAGGACGCGCGTAAGAGGAATTCCGCCGGACGGAGCCGACGCCGGATCACCCGGAAGGCCGACAAGGCGATAGTCGCCACTCACATATTCCCCGGGGGTTTGGAATGCAGGATACTGTATTGTCGTACTTAGCGCAAACGACGCCGGGTACACGGGAGCCGTACTGAATGACTTGAACGTACTAAACTCACCCCTGCCTCTTTCATTGATCGCGCGGACACGCCAATAGTATTTCACACCGCTTAAGAGCGTCCCAACGGTCCTTGTCGTATCGGCGATCGTGGAATCATTCAAAAAGAACTCGTTCAGCGTTGGGTCGGGTGTAACCTGCAGATGATAGAGATTGGTCAATGTTGTCCTGGTCCACGCCAGCCTGATAATTGTCGGGTTGTTCCGGCTTAAATTCCCCGGAACGACAAGCCCAGGTGTAGCCGGGAGCGGGACCTTGAGGAAAAATGGCCACGAGTTCGAAAAGCCTCCACCGGGGGTCTCGTTTTTGACAGCGATGCTGCCAGGTCCAGGCCTAGCCTGATCCGTGATCGTTACATTTGCCCGGAGACGCGTTGAACTCGCGCGCACAAGTGAATGCAAGGTGATACCGGATTCCATGTACACTCTTGTCACAGTATCTATGAAATTCGTCCCCTCCAACACTAGGACCAAGGAGTCCAATAGCATGGCCGAGTCCGGCGTGATGCTGAGGAGGGTCGGTACGGGGTTATTGACCTGGAAGAGATTACTCGAACCTGTTTCGTTTCCGCCTGCAGCCCTCGTTGCAGTAATGCTCACATTGCCGGCAGCTCTGCCGACTACAAGCTCCCTCGTGAGTATTCCATTATCTAATTGAGACGTCGTTCCGCCTCCGGACAAAAGTTGAGCGTCACTCGTGATGCGAACCGAATCCGCGAATGAATTCGCGATGTTGTTGTATCGGTCCCGTGCGGAAATCCTGATGCTGAATGGAATGAGCGTGAGTTGTGTTCCGATCGTCCCTCCCGATGGCGCTTCGACGGCAAAGGACGACATTGACCTCGGCAGACTTCTCAAGAGGAAACTGTCACTGGGCGCACCAACGACCGACGCGTAGACGACAAATGCGCCCGCAACCGTATCTGCAGTCAGCCGCGAAGACGAGGCGCGCCCCGACAAGTCTGTGGTTGCAGTCGTGCGTATGTCTCCATTCGCGAACTTCCCGCTTGCGCCGGTACTGGGAGCTGTAAACGTAACAGACGCGTTAGAAACCGGATTATTCGACGCATCCCGGACAACAACCGCGAGAAGAGTATCGAACGGAGTGTTTACAGGCTTCGTTTGTCCTGTTCCGGCAACTACCCTCACATTGGATGCACTGCTCGCTTGATTCGTGAGAGAATAAATTGCCGTGCTGTCGGAGTTTGGAAGTCGTGCAACTACATTGTA
>JANNUB010000398.1:0-24182 GCA_031394795.1 Ignavibacteriota bacterium
CAGCTTGCAAGCTCAGTGACCTTTTTGAAGTTGTTGAGCGACAGAGAATCATTGCGCGTCAGCGCGCCGATCGCGCCGAGAAACCAGTACGCGCGCCAATCCGCCTTATGGCTTTTCTTGATCCGCTCGAAGATACTGCGCGCGTACGGGGCGGCAGCAGAATCCTTTTCGATCCGAGCGAAACACATTTCGCCGGCACGCAGCTTCTCTTCCAGCGCGACGGAATCAGTAATCACCTGCTCGAACTTCTCGTTGGCTCTCGCATATTTCTTTTGCATCAAATAGACGCCGCCAAGCTCGCTGACGTATTCGGTGTTGTGCGGATCGCGTTCGATCAAGTCCTCGTACACCTGCGCCGCTTTATCCGGTATGGATGCGCGCACGTACGCGCGGGCAAGGCTCTGTTGCAAGTCCAGATTCCCCGGGTCTATGTCCGTCATCCGCTTCATCGCTTCGGCGGCTTTGTCGAACGTGCCAGCCGCGTTGTGCAGCTCCACGATTTGCAGTAGCGCTTCCCAGTGAGGTCCAAAGCGCTCGATAATACGGTTGTAGGCGTCGAGCGCCTTTTGCGGGCTGCGCATTTGATACATCTGCGCGAGCCGGAACCAGGATTCGATCGCGCCGGAGTCGCGCCGGATGATCTCCTCGTAGATCATTGCAGCGGAATCAAGCTCGAACGTCTGGAGAAATGACTGTGCGAGCGTCCGGCGGTACTCGATATTTCCCGGCGCTCGTTGTACAGCCTCCCGGGCAGACTCGATTGCAAGCGAGTGTTTGTTCAGCGCGGAATAATTCTTGGCGAGCGCATAGTAGATGGCGGGGTCTTTTTTCCAGCGAAGAGCGTCCTGGAATTCGAGGATGGCTTGTGCGTACTCTTCCTTCGCTTCGAACAGCGAGCCGGCGATAACGTGCTGCATGGCAATGTCATGCGCATTCGCCGTGGGCTTGGCGTCTGCGGTCTTTGCACTCTCGGTGAGAATCTCCTTCCCACCGGAACAGCCGACAGCGAACAATGACAAAGCAAGAACGATCTTGCGCGTAGGTATCACACTTCCCCGATTCAATTTTCAAAAAATATATTCATAAGCAAAGTGAATAACAAGAAAAGCCCGAGGTGGACATTCCCCCCTACGGGTCGTAGACAAATCAAAAAAAGGAAAAGCTTGCCACTAAGACACCTCCGAGGGAGTCCCTTCGGGACAAGACACTAAGGTTTCTCTACGAATCGTAGACACGAAGTTTTTTTTGGTTTTGTCCTTGCTCAACTTGTTGTCGAGAAAAATTCTCTTTGACTTGAACCGCGCTGCCTTTGTGAATCCTTTGTGTTCTTTGAGCCTTTTGCCGACCTACGGTCTCGTAGAGAAGGCATCACCTCGTGAGTGGCAATTTGTTGTTTTCGTTTTGTCTACGACCCGTAGGGGGGAATCTCCAAATGCCCGAATCCGGTAGTGCCTGCATTTGGCACTTGCTTTTGACATAGTATCCTGCTATAGTTGTGGCATGGTAACCCTACCATATCCCAAAATCCACTTTCCCTTCTTTCTTCCTAAAGGTATTGCTATGGTGCAGTATCTTCTCAATGAAGTTGGCGGAGAATACAATTACATGGGTTTGCTCAAACTTGCCTTCTTTGCAGACAGATACCACGTTAGAAAACACGCTCGTCCGATTTCAATGGATGATTACTATGCTTTCCCTTATGGGCCAGGTGGTAGCACATTAAAAGACATTTTACTTGAGCCGGAGGTAGTTTTCTTCGAGACTGTTTCGCCTATTGAAAAGTCGTCAAAATACTTTGTAAAACTTCGTTCTAAGGACATTGATATAAGCCAATTCTCCAAATCTGATTTAGAGGCGATGAAATTTGCCGTAGATAACTTTTCCGATATTGGAAAGAGATTCGGAGGGGAGCTTATACTTTCCGATATTAGCCACGCCTATCCAGAGTGGGATCGTTATGCTGACCTGTTCGGTTCGGGAAAGACAAAACGAGAAAGTATGTACTATGAAGATTTCCTAAACAATTCTAATCCAGAACATCCAATGTTCTTGAAACATAATTTTGTTGACCCATTTGTCAGGCTTTCAGAAGATAATAGAAATGATTTGCTGGAGGAAATGCTGGAAGATAGTATCTGTCTTTCAGCCTGATGTTAGACATCGGTGATGTATTTCTTCTAAGAGATTTCGCTACAACAGGTGTTGACCCGCACTACCGAATAGTTGTTCATAAAACCGCTTCTAATGACCTCGTTCTTGTCTATACAAATACAGACGTAGAAAAAGTAAAGAAACGTTGTTACCGCGTCGAGAAATTTATCCCAAGTGGAGCATTGCCAGATACGTTTGTAGAGATACCTCTTGGTATGTGTCCTGCATTGCCAAAGCTATGTGCAGTCAATTGTAACAAAGCATATATGAGAAGTGAATCAGACTGTATCAACGGATTCGATTTCAAAATTAAGAATGGAAAGCTCGACATTTCCTTAATTGCAAAGATTAGATATGGCATCGGACGTAGTGACGATGTTGAACAAATCGTAATTGACGCTCTCAACAAATAGAAAACTCAAGCCGCTTTCTGTTTTGCCACTTCCCCCCACATCAACAAATCTTCAAACGACCAAAGCCTGCCAATCAATCCCGATTCCATCGCACTCTTAGTGGGTGCCTTTTTTGTTATTCACTGATGTTACGCACAGCGCAGAATTGTACTCTTTACAACAACCTGAACATATAGCGTTGCATAGCAACACCCAAAAGAAAGAAAAGCGTAAACCACAGATTACACAGATTCTCACAGATTTCTTTTGTTGAGTTCGTCGAGCGAAAGTATTCTTCCCCAAAATCAATCTGTGTCAATCGGTGTAATCTGTGGTTCAAAAGTTCTCTTGCGTAACGTGAGTTATTCATTTGAGGTGAATCCTGTCCCGACATGTCGGGATCAGGCAAAGGTTCCGATTTCGCGATACGATTCTTGCGGTTGGCTATCGCACAAACAAAAAAGGCGGGCTTGCGCCCGCCTTCAACCAAAAAAACACTGCTGACTCGCTTTATCGCAAGAGAAGCATTTTTCTGATGCTGGTCTTTTCTCCTGTCTGCAAGCGATACATGTACATCCCACTCGCGAGATCGGCTGCGTTCAGTGTTACCCGATGATATTGTCCTGCCTCCGCAACGCCATTGAACAAGGTCGCCACCTTCTGCCCGATGATATTGTACACTTCAAGCGTGGTCTGACCTGTTTTCTCAACCGAGAATTTTATTTCCGTCGAAGGGTTGAACGGATTAGGATAATTCTGGAAGAGAGCAAACTCCTTTGGAGCCTGTTCGTTCTCGTTGACGGCAGTAGGGCTTGTCGTGACGCTGATTGGCTCGGTGTAGTTGATTGCGCCATCGAGGTCAACTTGACGCAGGCGGTATTGATATGAGCCTGCTGAAGGAACGGTATTGTCCGTGAACGTGTAGTGACGCTGCTCGTTCGTCGTTCCGTGCCCCGCGATAAAGCTGCTCGGGACTTCGGTAAACGCACCCTGCGTGCCAGATCGCCGCTCGACGTAGAAGCCATAGTTGTTCAGCTCCGACGCGGTGGTCCAGTTCAACCGCACGGATGTTGCACTTAACACAGTTGCTGCAAACGAGCTGAGTTGAATCGGCAAAGGGTTAAATTCTGTTCGGCTTGCAATTCCGAAATCTGAAAAGCCGGAAAGCCCGCTTGCGGTGAGAACGCCCAGGGCAAGCGATGTCGTGAGCGCAACCCACGAACCTGATTTGTCGGCACGCTTCACAATATAGAGTTTGTCTTGCTGGAGGATATTCGGCACTGCCGGCGGCGCTATGAGATTGATCGAAACCGAATAGGTGTTGCGGTTTATGGCATCGGCAGAGTACGTAACGGTCCACCATCGATCACCGGAGACAACATTCGGCGTGAATCTGGAACCGTCCGGCGCTTGGGCTCCCGTAGTCGGATCATTCGTTGCAAAGGGAGGCGACGCAATCGTTGGCGGTGTGCCGGTAAACCGGGCTGAGTGGAGCGTGCCGGGAAATTCCGCTCCTGCGGTGAAATTGAATGTAATCCCGTTGTTCGGGGAGACAGTACCGAGTACTGTGACTGTGGGAGCGATGTAGTCCGTCGGTGTAACGATGCTGACATTATCAATGAAGCAGTTGTCCCCAAACCCGCTGCGAGCTAAGAAGGCAATGGAAATATTTAAACTTCCTGCGTAGGCGTTAAGATTCACTGTCTCGTGTCTCCAATCCGAAGTCGCCGCGGGGGAATACGGACCGGAGGCCGCAGCAACTGTTGCTAGCGAGAGAGTTCCCAATGTACGCTTGTCATACGGCAACACGCTCCATGTAGCACCACCATTTGTTGAGACTACAACCTGCAGGGTATCGTCAGCACTGCCGAAGGGTTGATGGGCGACAAAGAAATGTAGCAACGCGGGGGGGCCGCCTCCTACATTGGCTAAAGGAGGCAGATTCAGCAATGGACTACGATAGTACATTTGATTGTTCGCGCCAGTGGAGAAGAAGTCTGCTTTAGCAAGTGTATCCGCGGTGCCATCGGGGTTGGTCCCTGTCGTGTCTGTCCAGTTTGCTGTACCAGCCGTAGTCCACGCAGTTGCGCTTGTAAATTTTTCGTAATAGGGAAATGAGGTGATCGGGGTCTGCACGTACACATTTGTGATGGTCGTAGTGTCGTTTGCTCGGACTAGCTCTGAGCTAATGTCCGTGAAAACTTTTATCGTGTATGTGCCGGCAACCATTGGCGTGAATGCATTGCCTCCCGTGAAGTGGACTGTTTGCGTATCGGTTGACACGAGTGTTCCGATTATGCTGACGGGTCCCACTCGCGGCCCACCGTTCACTGAGTAAAAAACAGGGATAGGAGGTTGGGATGGGGGTGCGAAGTTCTTTACGAGCGCATGGATCTCTCTTGAACTGCCGACGGGAAGCAGGAGTCCCGACGATACTCCGCTAACAGCAATGACCCCGACATTTGGACCCGGTGTCCAAGTGTATGTAAGCCCAGATGCAGGAGCGACCATATTCGAGAACGTACAGGTAGCGCTGTTCGAGCCTCCCACGGTCGAGGCCGCCCAGTTGCCTGCAACTGCTCGATTCACAAAATGCGCGTTGGTTGTTCCTCGCAGTCCAACTTGCGGATAGGTGGCTACTGTGCCATCTATCGAAGACGAAGTTCCATAGACGAACTTGATTTCACCGGTGACCGTGTTGAGGCGCGCCTGAAAGCTGAACCTCTCGTCAATGATGATACCGGAACGACGGACATCTTGCCATTGAAAGATAATCTCATTGCCAACTTGTTGCCACCGAATCTCCGGCGTTGAACCCATCGCAAGTGACCTTGCGAGGTTTGCCCCGAACGGTGCTATAAATCCTTCCGCAGTGCTGAAGGTGCTAATCGGTGTTATCTCAGCCGGGCCCGGGTTCGTTCCTCCAAATGAAATCCAACCTTCGATGGAGACGCTGCATCCAGAGTAGGGATTCGAAGGAGAACTGTTGGCGAAAGTAAATGCCGCCGGAAGGCTGACAGTACTTGGAGTCCCCGCGTCGAATGGGCCGGAGAATAGAACAGTCCCACCGGTGATTGCAGTGTACGCCCCGGAACTTGAAGAGAAGCTGTAGTTGACTTGCGCAGCACTTTGCGTGTGAATCAAGAACACTGCGAGTGCAAATAGCAACAGTGTAGCGATACGATTCATGAGATTGCTCCTTAGTTTATGATGAGAAATTATTTAGGTTCTTTGAAACAAAACTCGCAGCAACGCCCCAATCAACTGATGTGATAGGATATAGAGACAACCCTGATTTGATAAAAGAGTTTTTCTCTGAAGATGGGGTATCTTCAACTCTTGGATTGGCTCCCCTGATCGGTCGGACATTTGCACATCGTCCAACCTCGACGCAATGTTATGAAACTTCCGACGATTGTCAAGTTGCGGAGCGCACATAGTAACTCATCATCATGTTCAAAAAAAAGTGCGAAATGTAATAAGTTGATAGCGAAAGGCAGGGAGGCGAGAAAAACCAATCAATTCAAGCCTTTTCTGTAGACTGGGGCAACATGTGTTTGCAGAAACGAAGCGGACATTGCTTTCCCTTTCGGATTCGGTTAAGTTACTCACTGACGTTACGCAAGACCCACAATTTACTTTTGTAGGGACGTGGGCTTGCCCCGTCCCAACCTTGAACCGCACAGAAACCGAGGCAGGTGTTACGCTCGGTTGGGACACGGCAAGCCGATGTCCCTACAGGGTTTTGGTTTTGATAGGTTTGCGTAGCATCAGTTACTCATCATCCATTCAAGGAACCTTCCATGTCACACTGGCTGCTAAAAACCGAGCCTTCAACGTACTCTTATTTGGATTTGGAGCGCGACGAGAAAACTGTTTGGGACGGCGTGAGCAATCCCGTCGCGTTGAAAAATATTCGCGCAATGAGCAAAGGCGATCTCGCGTTCATCTATCATACGGGCGATGAGAAAGCGATCGTCGGCATCGCGGAAGTCGTCTCCGATTCCTATCCCGATCCGAAACAAAAAGATACGAAGCTCGTTGTGATCGAATTGAAGCCGAAAGAGAAATTGAAAAATCCCGTCACGCTTGCTTCGGTGAAGCTCGCGGCGGTGAAGGCGCGCAAGGAGTTTGCGCAGTTCGACCTTGTGCGCTTGCCGCGTCTCTCCGTTATGCCCGTCTCTTCGGAGCAATGGAAGAAGATGCTCGCGATGTCGAAATAGCCTCTCGCCCCCATGGACATCCTCACCGCACTATTTAACATTGCCGTCGTTCTCGCACTCGTTTTTATGAACGGGTTTTTCGTTGCCGCGGAGTTCGCGATTGTCAAAGTCCGCTTGACGCAGATCGAGCCGTTGCTGAAAAGCGGACTCAAGAGAGCAAAGCTCGCGCATCAAGTCGTCTCGCATCTTGACGCGTATCTTTCCGCTACGCAGCTTGGCATTACGCTCACGAGCCTGGGGCTTGGCTGGATCGGCGAGCCGTTCGTCGCCCGTATGCTCGAGCCGCTGCTCTTTGCGGTGGGCATTACAAATCCTGCCGCTGTCGCCGCAATCTCATTTGGTGTTGCATTTGCGATCATCACGTTTCTGCATATCGTGTTTGGCGAACTTGCCCCGAAATCGCTCGCGATACAAAAGGCGCAGAAAGTCACTCTGGGCACCGCTGCGCCGCTCCATTGGTTCTTCATTGTCTTCAAGCCCGCAATCTGGGCGCTGAACGGGACGGCGAATTATTTTCTCCGACTTATCGGCATTCAGCCGGCAGGCGAAGGCGAGCTGGCGCATTCGGAGGAAGAACTGCGCATTCTTTTGAGCGAGGGAAAGAGTATTTCCACGACGAGCCGAAGCATTTTGCTGCGGGCGATGGAGCTGCGCGACAGAACGGTGCGCGAGGTGATGGTGCCGCGCACGCAAATCGTGTTTCTCTCGACGGAAAAATCCATCGAGGAAAATATGGCGACGGCGCTGGACAACCAGTTCACGCGCTATCCTCTCTGTGAAAAAAATCTCGACAACGTGCTCGGCATGATTCACATGAAGGATCTGTTCAAGCTCAAACAGCCGCAAGGGAACGGCTCGGGGCTGCTCGCGATCAAGCGCGACCTTCTCTTCGTTCCCGAAACGACGCCGCTGGAAAAAATCCTGAACACATTCCTCGCGAAAAAACTCTTGATGGCGATTGCCGTTGATGAATACGGAGGCACCGCCGGACTCATCACGCTCGAAAATGTTCTCGAAGAGCTTGTGGGGGAGATTCGCGATGAGTTCGACGTCGAGCCGCTGATGGTGCAAAAGGTGAGCGAGTCGGAGTTCGTTGTGGACGGCGCGATGCCGCTGCACGATTTCGCGAGAATGTTCGACGTCGTGCCCGAAAGTAAAGATGTTGTGACGGTGAGCGGCTACGCGATTCAACTGCTCGGACACGTTCCCGCGAAAGGAGAGAACCTGAACATCGCCAACTGGACGGGGACGATTGATGCAGTCGAAGCGAGAAAGGTGAAGTCATTGAGAATCAAGAAGGTGTTACGTGAGAATTGAGCGGCGTATATCATTGATCCATCAATCCATTAATCCATCATTCCTCGCGTGGAGGAATGGATAAATGGATAGATGGATTATTGGATTGTTGATTGTCGTGGTCGCGTCCTCGAACGCGTTCGCGCAGTACTATGAGCGAAGCTACGAACCCGAAGGGGATCGCTTGATTTACGCGGGCTATGCGCTGAAAGACTTCACGCCCCGTCGGACGAATTCCCTTCCCGATTCCCAGGCAATCTCGATGAACAAATTCATTCCGACGATCGGGTTTCGTCAAGGGATGGTGGATTTCTCCATCGGCTACAACACATTCACGCTGCGCGGCGCAAGCAAATCGGTGCTGACGGCGAACGCGACCATTGCGAACGAGTTCCCGGTTTCGTTTTCACGAACCAACGCGCTGCTCATTCCCATCATGCTCTCGAGCGACTACACAAAAGTGGAGAACACCGGCGGCGACCGCGAGAATTTCAACATCGGCAGTGTCGGGATTGGTGCGGGAGTGAAGTACCGCTATCGCTCGCAGCAATTCGACTTTTCACTTCTTGCCGCGGAAGCCGCGCACTGGAGTCTCGAAGGCTTCAGCACGGGGAGCGGATTTTCCGCCGCGACAATTGGCGAAGCGCTTTTCACGTTCCGCGACGTTCTCTCGCTCGACGGCATCGCGCTCGGCTACCGCGTCCGTTATCAAACGTGGAACATGAGTAACGCGAAGTTCGATTACAGATCGTTCGCGCATGGCGCGTTTCTCGGCGTCATGTTTTGATGAGCAGATGGGCTCGACTTACCTGCTGATGGTACGCAAACCGATCAAAACCAAAACCCTCGTAGGGACATCGGCTTGCCGTGTCCCAATCGGGCGTAACATCTGCCTCGGTTTCCGTGCAGTTCAAGGTCGGGACGGGGCAAGCCCACGTCCCTACAAGAGTAAATAATGGGTTTTTCGTAACATCAGTTACCTGGTAACTGATGTTACGCACGGCTCTCGTAAACTCGTTCGGCATCTCCAACGGAGTCCTTCGGACATGGCTAAAGCCCAAGCGGTTTTTTGTCGCAACACCCCGCCATGTCCCGAAGGGATGGCTTTGCCAAATGGCGGGGTTATGCCCTGTTCAAATCGGCAAATAACCCCAGCCTTCAGGCTGGGGAAAAAGCATCAACACCCTTTTGGCTTTAGCCCTGATTGCTGATCAGACGAAAATGCCGACATCATAAACATATTCTTGTGAATGGAGCTTTTTGCGTAACATCAGTTCATAAGTTCTGAACAAGGCGAAGAACCTCACGTTTCAGATTCTTCCTGCCCGCCTCAATTGCGCTATGAAGGCAGGCGGGCGCTGCGCTCAGAATTGAGAAGTCATGATCAGATCAATTCGCACAAAAATAATCTGGACGTTCATTTTCCTCGTCGTGCTGAATCTCGCCGCGGGATTCTGGTTCATTTATAGCTTCTATGCTGTTGGTCAGAATGTTGCCGCGATCATGCGCGACAATTATTTGAACGTGCTTGCCGCAGAGAACATGGTGAAATCTCTAGAAGGGCAGGATAACGCCCTGCTCGTTGCGAGCCAGGGAGAGGAAGCGGGCGTCAGCGGCAGTATTGACGAGAACATGGAGCAGTTCAAGTACTGGTACGATCAGGCATTCGCGTCCGCAAATCTTCCCCCGGTTCGCGCGTTGCTCGACTCGATCCATTCGTCCCGCGCATACTACAACTCTGTCGCCGACTCGATGCGCGGGATGACCGCGCAAGGCGCATTCATCCGCGCCCGCAATTATTATTATGAGAGCATTCGTCCGATCTCGGAGGAATTGCGCCGGCTCTGCTTCCGGTTGTTCGAGTACAATCAAACGGCGATGTATTCTCTGGAGCACAAGACCCACGAAATCGCAAACCGCGCAGCGTACGCCATGTTCCTCGCGTCGTCACTGACGCTGGTGTTCAGCATTCTCGCCACGGTCGGCATCATCCGCGGTGTGATCAAGCCGATGGAGGCATTAACCGAGCGCGTGAAGCAGATCGGCGCCGGACAATTGGATTTGAAAAGCGACGTTCTTTCCAACGACGAGATCGGCTCGCTTAGCCGCGAGTTCAACAAAATGACGGAACGTCTCCGCCGCTACGAACAGCTGAATGTCGAGAAGATCCTCTCTGAAAAGAGAAAATCGGAAGCGATCGTAGACAGCATTTCGGACGGCATTATCGTCACCGACGCGCAGATGAATATTCTGCACATCAACGCCATTGTTGCGGAGTTGTTCGGCGAGGAGCATCTCGATGCGAGGCATCTCGATGCGATCGGGAAACCGGTCGGGTCGGTGATCCGGGATGAGCGCATCATGTCGCTCATTCGCTCCGCGTTGCAGAAGTCCGATGAAGCCGGTGGTGTACCACGGACAGCCGAAAAGGTCAACTACGTGCAGTTCGACATCGGGGATCGGCAAGTGTTCTTTCGACCGAAGCTGACGAAGGTCGTTGATTCTGAAGGCAAGCTGTACGGACTGCTCACTATTCTGCAGGACGTTACGCAATTCAAAGAGCTTGACAGGATGAAATCGGATTTCATCGCGACATTATCACATGAATTCCGCACCCCGCTCACCTCCATCAATATGAGTGTCGATATTCTGAAGCAGGAGCTACTCGGGCCGGTGAACGAGCGCCAAAAGGAGCTCATCGCAGCAATGAAAGAGGACAGCCGGAGGCTGACAAAACTGGCGCGCGAGCTCCTGCAACTGTCGAAACTTGAATCCGGTAAGGTGCAATTCAAGAACGAAGAGATTCATATCCGCTCGCTCATCGAGACGACGACAAAACAGCTTCAGCTTCAGTTTCATGAGAAGAACGTTGAGCTGCGTACTGAGCTTCCTGCCGATCTTCCGGTGCTTATTGCCGACGAACAGCAGCTTTCATGGGTCATCAACAATTTGCTGACCAATGCGCTGAAGTTTACCCAAAGCGGGGGAACAGTGACCGTTCGGGCGCACGAGAACGACGGCGCCATCGTGTTCGAAGTCGAGGATACCGGGCAGGGCATTTCCGCCGAGCATCTCGAAAAAATCTTCGACAAATTTGTGCAATTGAAAAACTCGTCCATTGCAACGCCCGGCAGTGTTGGACTGGGGCTTGCCATCGCGAAAGAGATTGTCGAAGCGTACGACGGGAGAATCCGGGTGGAAAGCGCTCCGGGTAGGGGAAGCACGTTTTCGTTTACTATTCCGTCGGTGCGCACGACATCGAATTCCGCATGAACATGTCTGCCAAAGCCTCCGTCCTTCTTGTTGATGATGAACAGAACATTCTGAAGACCGTCACCATCGGGCTTCAAGCTGTGGGCTTCGAGGTGACGGCATTCGCGGACCCGCTCAAAGCGCTCAACGAGATTCGTGAATGTGCGTTTGACATCGCATTCTACGATTTGAAAATGTCGCCGATTGACGGCATGCAGCTTCTGAAAGAGACGCGCCGCGTCTCGCCCTCAACGACCGTCATTCTCATGACCGCGCACGGAAGCATTGATTCGGCAGTCGAGGCAATAAAGCTTGGCGCGTACGACTACATCCAGAAGCCCTTCGAGTTCGATGAGCTGAAACTCTTCGCGGAAAAAATTCTCGAGCATCACAGGATGCAGCACGAGATTGCCGCGCTGAAAACACAGTTGCGGCAGAACGTCTCCGGGGATATTATTACCCGCAATGAGAAGATGCACGCCCTGATTGATCTGGCGATCCGGGTGGCGGAGGGAAACATTACCGTGCTGCTGCAGGGAGAGAGTGGAACCGGCAAGGAGCTGCTTGCCCATCTCGTTCATGAGAATTCATTACGGAAAGCGCATCCGTTCGTTGTCGTCAACTGTGCGGCGCTCGCCGAGCAATTGCTCGAGAGTGAGTTGTTCGGGCACGTCAAGGGTGCGTTCACGGGAGCGCTCAAAGACAGGCAAGGACGGTTCGACGCGGCGAATGGCGGCACGGTGTTTCTCGATGAGGTTGGAGAGATTCCGCAGGCAACGCAAGTGAAGCTGCTGCGATTTTTGCAACACAAGGAGTTCGAACGGGTCGGTGAAACCCAAACCCGCAAAGTGGATGTCCGCATTGTCGCCGCGACGAACAAGAACCTCGATGAGGCCGTGAAGGTGGGAAGTTTTCGCGAGGATTTGTTCTATCGCCTGAATGCGGTCATGCTGAAAGTTCCTCCGCTACGGGAGCGCATGGAGGATGTTCCGCTCCTCGTTATGCACTTCCTCCGAAAATTCGGAAGCGTAAGTGAAGTTTCGAAGGAAGCTTTTTCAGCGTTGAAAAATCATTTATGGAATGGAAACGTCCGGGAACTTGAGAATGTTATCGAGCGTGCAGTGCTGCTCGCTCACGGCAGTGAGATTCAGCTTCATCATCTTCCAGAACTATTTCAGCAGCTTGGGGCGTCGTCGAACAGTCTTCTGTCGCTTGAGGAAATGGAGCGGCAGCATATCGCGAAAGTCCTCCGCATTGCGAAAGATCTGGAGGAAGCGGCGTCTCTTCTGAACATAGACCCGGCAACGCTCTGGCGAAAGCGAAAAAAATTCGGATTGTAAATCCACCGGATTGTAAATCCACCACCCACGCGTCACCAACGGGTTCTAAAGGTACTTTTGTTTTTCATACCGACCTCATCCCCTCTACGAGTCGTAGACCGGCCCCTTCTCCTAAGAGGAGAAGGGGAGATTTGTCCTTCCGAAGGAATGCCTTCGGCAGAAGGACTATTCAAATCAACAAAGCATCAGTTACTGATGTTACGCAAGGCTTGCATAAACTCCTGCGGTATCATGGCTAAAGCCCAAGCGGTTTTCGTCGCAAGACCCCGCCATGTCCCGAAGGGATGGCTTTGCCAAATGGCGGGGTTATGTCTTGTTCAAATCAGCAAAAAAAAACATCAACACCCTTTTGGCTTTAGCCCTGATTGCTGATTCAGACGATAAATGCTGACGTCAGAACATATTTTTGTGAATGGAGCTTTCTGCGTAACGTCAGTTACTGACATTCGCTCTTCTGTCGCTTTACGCACATCACCTCAAGTTTATTTTTAGGTGACTTGCTTTTCTTCTTGAATTTCAATATCTAAGCGGAGAAGAAACTTCAAAGGAATTCTGGAAAACTATGCTGGAACAGAGCCAGTACGAGAACATCTTAGAGAGCATAAGCGGCGGATTCTTCGCTCTCGACAATGAATACCGGATTACGTATTGGAACAATGCCGCCGAAGCAGGCACGGGGCTGGCGGCGCAGGATGTGATTGGCAAGAATGTGTTCGAGGTTTTCCCGAACGCGGAAGGCGCGACGCTCGGCGAAAAGTACAGGCTCGCGATGGATACGAAGACTTTCCAGAGTTTCGAGACTGCGTACAAAGATGCGCGTTTCGAGCACTGGTACGATGTGCGCATCTACCCATCCGAAAGCGGCCTGTCGGTTTTTTTTCAGGACGTGACGGACAAGAAGAATGATCAGCGGCGGAAGGAGGTTCTCGTCGAAATCTCGCGAGCGATCAATTCCTCGAAACATCTCGATGATCTGTGCATCCGCGCAGCGGAGAAGATTGCACTTCTGTTCGAAATCCCTTCCAAATTCGTCAGCATCTACCTCTACGATCCCAACGGAAACGAAGTTCGTCTCGTTGCGCCGTTGCTCACCGGAGTCGAATATGCCGATGAGATAGTGCACCAGCGCGTGAGCGCGGACGCGTATTTTCTTCCCGCGAAGGCTGCGTTCTCGAAGAAGATGATCGTGACAGATGAATTGGGTGAAAGTACCGCGGCGGATATCTTTCTCGCCGAGATAGAGAGGCTCAAGCTCCGTACACTGATTGTCGTTCCGCTCACGGTGCAGGATGATCTGCAAGGTATTCTGGAAGTCATGACGATCAAGGAAGAGGAGTATGTCGCGCATGAAATGGAGATTCTCACGGTTGTTGCGAACGAGCTTGCGAGCGGCATGAGCCGCAAACGGCTGATGGACGAGCTGCGCAGAAAGAACGTCGAGCTGGAACATCAGACGCAGAAGACGCAAGAGGCGAGCGATACGCTGAAGAAATTCCTCGCAACGTTCAGCCACGAGCTTCGGTCGCCGCTCAATTCCATTATCGGTTTTTCGGATCTGTTGACGGCGCAGTTCGGGGAGCTTTCGCCGGACGCCGTGCAGGAGTTCATGAAGAACATCAATTCGAGCGGCAAGCATCTTCAGCAGATCATCAACGACATTCTCGACCTCTCGAAGATCGAAGCCGGCAGGATGGAGCTGCATATCGCAAGCTATCCTGCGAGCTATTTTGAGGAGAGTGTGCGCCGCGTGCTTGCGGCGTCCATCGCAGAAAAAAATATCGATCTGCGCTTCGAATTCTCACAGGACATCGAAGAGATCGTCGTGGATCAAACGCGGTTCCGTCAGATCCTTATCAACCTCGTTTCCAATGCGATTAAATTCAGCAACCGTTCGGGCATCATCACGATTTCATCGGAGCGCGTGAAGAACGACTTGCTGTTCGAAGTGCGGGACGGCGGGATCGGAATACGTCCGGAAGAACTTGTGAACCTGTTCAAGCCGTTCCGGCAGGCCGCGAGCGGCAATGCCGCGAGAGGCAATGCCGCAAGCGGCAAAGAAATGAATCAGCAAGGCATAGGTCTCGGTCTCGCGATCACGAAAAAACTCGTCGAGCTGCACGGCGGTGCGATCTGGATTCAAAGCGAGTACGGCAAAGGCACGGCAGTGCGTTTCAAAATTCCCCTCGTCATTGATGCAACGCAGGAGCAACTGAAACACAGCGAAATGCTCATAGACGCATTGCGCAGAGAGCATACGCCCGCAGACAGCGGAGAAAAACCGCTTGCTCTCATCATTGAAGATTCGGTGCAGGCGAGTGAATTGCTCCGGATGCACATCGAATCGGCGGGGTACAGAGTCGAAATCGCTCAGAACGGCTCCGAGGCGATAGACAAAGCCAAGCGCTTGCATCCCAATGTCATCACTCTTGATCTTCTCTTGCCCGTAAAGGATGGCTGGCAGGTGATGCGTGAGCTTAAACGTCATCCACTCTGCAAACATATTCCGATCATCGTTGTTTCGATCATCGACGAAAAGAATTTGGGCTTCAGTCTCGGTGCAGTTGATTATTTTGTGAAGCCCGTGAACAAGGACGAACTGCTTGGAGCAATGGACCGGGTGCGCTTGTCCCACAGGACGGACTCACACATTCCGAAGGTTCTCATCATTGATGACGATCGCGCGGCAACCGATCTTGTCGAGATAATTCTTGAGAGCGAAGGCTATCATGTCTTGAAAGCATTTCACGGCAAAGACGGTTTGGAACTTGCAGCTTCTGAAAAACCCGACATCATTCTTCTTGACCTCATAATGCCTGAGATGTCGGGCGTCAGCGTCGCATATCAACTCAAGCAAAACCCCCTCACCCGCTCAACTCCCATCATCATTCTCACGTCCATGGAGATTGATGAGGAGATGCAGGAGCAGCTCAGCTCGTATGCAACGAGTGTGATGAGCAAATCGGTCTTTACCAAGAAAGATCTGCTTCGTGAAATAGGGAACATCGAAACCTTTCGCTAAAAACATCCCGCCTCGCAAGTTTTCGTCTTTGTGACACATAGCGCAGAAGAATGCTCTTCTCTCACCTTCCGAAGTGATTTGCTTGACAATACTGAACGATGTGCCTATATTGAACAGGTAAATCACGAAAAACATTCAAACCGAGTCCTGGTGACCGCGAGAATCACATACAGAAAACCGTTCAGCGTCGGACAAGCTGCTACAATTTGCAGGGTCAGCAAGAAAACCGTTTTAAATTGGATTTATGATGGCGCTCTCAAGGCTTTTACAACGTACGGCGGACATTATCGCATTTGGCCTGTGAATTTGAGAAGACTTCTGGACACGGCGGGGATGGACATTCCGTTCGAGTTTATTGACGATACATCTACACACATTCTCATCATTGACGACGAACGGCCGTACGCGCAGATGTTGAAAAGCGTGATCGCCGCAGAACTCCCCAGCACAGAGATTTCGACAACGGACGACGGCTTCGAGGGTTTGCTTCTCATTGGTGAGACGAAACCACAGCTTGTCATTCTCGATTTGAAGATGCCGAAGATTGACGGGTTTGAAGTCCTTGAGCTTCTTCGAAAGCGCAAAGTGGACCACGACATGAAAGTGCTCGTTGTCTCCGGCTACCTCAACGAGGAGACGCGTGAGCGGCTAACAAAAACGTGTGCAGATGCGGTCCTTGACAAACTTGCAGATATTTCGCTTCTTGTCAAGACTGTTGCCGCACTCGTTCGGTCTGAGGTGGGAGCGCTTCAGGAAGAAACAGCAGTCTGAGAACAACATCTATCGTACATGACAGGCGTACATGACAGGGACAGAGACCGAGCTTCGGCGCGAGATTGCAATGCTCAAGGGGGCGATCCGAGAGATCGCCCACGATATGAACAATCATTTGGGCGTGCTTCGAACGGCGACATATCTGATCGAAGCGGCGCCACACAACGAAGCCAAGCGCACACACTACGTCTCACTTATCAATGCCAGTGTGGACAAGCTTGAGGCCGGATTGAAGCAACTTCGCGCATTGCGCGAGAATCCGCAAAGTGACTGTGCCCCCCCCACGCCAAAGCAACTCTAATCCTTTACTTCCGTATATGTTGTTGGAACGGTTCCAACAGAAGAGCGACGCGTCATGCAGCAAACCATAGCAAAAGCCCTGCACGTTTTTCTCGTCCTGCTTTCGTTGTTGAGTTTTTCGTGCGGCGACGAAACGAGAATCACGACGACCTCACAAGAGGCATTGCAGCTGTACAACGAAGGCGTCGGTCACCTCCAGAAGTTTTATTACACAGAAGCGAAATCGGCGTTCGAGCGCGCAGCTCAGACGGATTCGAGCTTTGCGATGGCATTCGCACGGCTGGCGATGGTTCATCATCGGAATGAGAACGAAGCGGCAGCAAGCGCGGAAATCGCAAACGCACTTCGCAAATCCGCTACCGCAAGCAGATACGAACAAATGTTCATTCGTATGCTCGACCATTGGTATCACTATCGTCATGGGGAGGCGGGTGCCGTTGCCGATTCGATGATCTCTGTGTATCCAAAGGAAGCGGAGATCTACGTCCTGCGCGGTAATATCTTCGAGTACACGAAAAATTTCGACGCGGCGTTGGAAATGTATCGCGCAGGAGTAGAAGCAGACACCTCGTACGCGCCTGCAACAATGTCGCTCGGATATGCGCACTCCTCCCGCGGCGATCTCGACAAGGCCATCGAAGCAATGGAACGCTACATTCGTCTTGTGCCCAATGAAGCGGATCCGCGTGCAAGTCTGGCCGATATTCTCTCGCGTGTCGGCCGCTACGATGACGCCCTTGAGCAATACCAAAAATCACTCGATATCAAACCCGGCTACTGGTATTCCATCGCAAGGCTTGGAGATGTCTACACGGTATGGGGGCGTTTGAAGGCGGCGGAAAGGCAATTCGATCTTGGCATGCAACAGAGGGTCATGAACAATCAGTTGCGGGCTTCGCACCTCGCGATCGAGGGAGTACTACACTACCTTCGCGGTAACTACGAAGAGACTACCCGATTGTGCGAACAATCCCTCGCTCTCGATTCCACGAACGCAAGAGCAGCGTTTGTCCGCGTCCACGCGCTTCTCAAGCTAAAGAACTTCAAAGAGGCGGAGGAGATGATCCGGGAGATTCGGCAAGAACTTTCGCGACGAAATCTTTCGGAGTCCATGGCCATGCTCGAATTCCATCTTCTGCGGGCGGAGTTCTTTGAAGAGCAAAACATGTTCAGCGAGGCGCTTGCCGCATGTGACAGTGCGATGGAGTACGGCTCGGAGTTTACGCGCTCGGAAGTGTACCGCGAGCTTGCCGATATTCTTCTGAAGCAAGGCCAATACGAGAGAGCCTTTGATGCATTGGAAGGCGCCTTGCGCTACAACTCGAACTCCCCGGAAGCTCTTCTCATACTTGCAAAGGTTTACAAAGCAACGGGCGATAGACAAATGGCGCAAGAAATCGGCAGCCGCCTGCTTGAGCTTTGGAAGGACGCCGACCCCGATTATCAGAACCTCATCGAATTGAAGAAGATTCTGGGGAGGAGCCGCGCGGTTGCGGGGGCAGACGGCGGATAGCATATACTTCCTTGCATTTCCTCCCTGCTTTCTTTTTATTGAACCCAATCGCCACCCTGCAACGCACAGGATTTGTCAACAAGCATGACCTCTCCAACGAAACTACAATACGATGATACGATGAAGACGAACGCCAGGCCAACCACCCTCAATGAACTCCTTTCTCATCATCATGCAAAACTTGCGCGGCCGAAGCAGCTCAACTGGAAGGTTGACGGGCACTGGGGGGGCTTCTCGTCCGACGAGATCGTGACGCATGTTCGAAAACGCGCGCTTGGATTGTATCAGCTCGGTGCACGCAAGAACGACCACGTCGGCTTGCTCGCGGAGAATTCTCCCGAGTGGGTGATGACGGACTACGCCATTCTTGCAACCGGCGCTGCCGGGGTGCCAGTGTACATTACGCAGATGGCGCAGCAGATTGAGTACATTCTGAAAGACGCCGGCGTTTCCATTCTCTTTATCTCGAGCAAGGCGTTGTTTGATAGAGTGAAGCCGATCATCTCACAAGATTTCATCGAGCACGTAGTTATTTTTTCTCCCTTTGAAGTGGGAGAGAAGATCATCACCGTTCAAGAACTTGAGCGTCGGGGCGGAGAATTGGATACGCAGCAACCGGCATTGTACGATGCACTACGCAATGCAGTCACGCCCGATGACATTGCAACACTCATGTACACTTCCGGGACAACGGGCACGCCAAAAGGTGTGATGCTCACGCATCGCAATCTCGTTTCCAATGCAATTGATGCAGGCAGCGATCTCGATTGGCAGCCTTCCACAGATGTTGTCTTCTCGTTCCTCCCACTCACGCACATTTTCGAGAAGACCATGATGAACATGTATCTGTACAACGGCGTTCCCGTCTGGTTCGCCGAGTCGCTGGAAAAACTTGCAGAGAATCTTATCGAAGTGAAGCCGACCATCATGTCGGCGGTGCCGCGCATGTTGGAGAAGGTGTACGACCGCATTCTTTCGAAAGGAGCGGAACTTCATGGACTGAAGAAGAGACTTTTTTATTGGTCGCTTGCGCTGGCGAAGCAGTACGACCCGTGGGTTGACCATCCGATGTGGTACCGCATCCGGCTCGGCATCGCATCGGCGCTCGTGTTTTCGAAATGGCGTTCGGCGTTCGGCGGAAGTATTCGATTCATCGTCTCTGGCAGCGCTCCGCTGCATCCCAATTTGGCAAGAATGTTTATCGCGGCCGGCTTGCCCGTTGTTCAAGGATACGGGCTGACGGAAACATCCCCCGTCGTGACGGTGAACCGTAGAGACCGCAACAAGTTAGGCTCCACCGGACCGCCGATTGATAATGTTGACGTGAAGATTGCGGATGATGGTGAAATCCTTGTGAGAGGACCAAACGTGATGAAAGGATTTTACAACGCTCCCGACAAGACAGAGGAAGTGTTTGAGGATGGTTGGTTCAAGACAGGCGACGTCGGCTACATGGATAGCGACGGATTCCTGTTCATCACAGACCGGAAGAAAGACCTCATCAAAAAATCCAGCGGCAAGTTCATCGCGCCCGGACCGATTGAAGCTGCGTTGCGCACAAGCCGCTACATCGAGCACGCGGCGGTGATCGGCGAAGCGCGGAAGTTCGCGATCGCGATTCTCTTCCCGACATTTTTGAACCTGCAAGCGTGGGCGAAAGAGCACAACATTGCATCGAGCAACAACAAAGAGCTGATCGAACACCCGCACGTTCATCAACTCATCGAGGAAGAAGTCAATCGGGTGAATCTCGATCTCAACCAGTGGGAGCGGATCATCAAGTTCATCATCAGCGACCACGAACTCACCATCGCCGACGGACAGCTCACGCCGACCATGAAACTGAAGCGCCGTTTCATCGAAGAACAATTCCGCCCGCAGATCAATGAATTGTATTCAAAGTACGAGCATTTGGAAGTGCATGATCGTGGTTAAGATGACGATGTGTACTGCGTCGGCGCTGGTGTTTCTTCTCGCAACGACTTTTTCCCATCCTGGCGTCGGCATTGTGATGGACAAACGCGGTAACGTGTTCTACACTGATCTCAAGCATGTCTGGAAGATTGCCCCCGACGGAAAAACATCAATTGCGGTGCACAATGTTCACACCCACGAGTTGTGTCTCGATACGCTGGACAATCTTTACGGCGAACATTTGTGGTACGAAGGCGATGCGACGAAGAAGTGGGGGCATCGCGTGTGGCGGCTGAGCGGCGATGGCAAGCTCGAAGACATTGTCCCCGCGAGCGAAGGCTTTTTGAAAAATTATAGTTTTGCGCGTGACAGAAATGGAGCTATGTATTGGGCGGAGCGCGGAGTTCCAACGATGTTGTACGAACGTTCGACTGACGGCAAAATCTCAACATACGGTCCGAAGGATTTTTTCAAAGACGTAAGGTGGTTCACTGCAACCGCCGATGGCACGCTCTTCTTAAGCGAAGGGAACTCGATTTGCAAAGTCACTCCTGATGGCAAGGTCACAACGCTTGCAAAGAATTTGATCGACCGTTCCATCAGTCAAATTCATGTCAGCGACAAACATGCCTTGATGGGCTTGTGGACAGACAAATCAGGGAATGTGTACGTGGCGGTTTATGCAGGCAGAGTCGTGAAGAGAATTTCACCCGACGGTAAGGTGAATGTTGTAGCGAAGTCGTCGTTTCCCTGGTCGCCAACAGGCGGACTCGTCGCCCCAAACGGCGATAAGTGGTTGCTTGAATGTTCGATGACCAATGCGGTGCGAGTACGGCGGATTGCGGTGAATGGGAGAGAGCACATCTATTAGTAGGGGAGCTTTGTGGCAAATCTTTTTCTCGAATGTCAATAAAGTCAACTCTTGACTCTGACCTAAATTCAGTCCATATTCAGGTCAACAAGTCACCCCCGAGAATATGAAACTCAGTGATTCCATACGACCGATCAGCTACTTGAAAGCGCATGCCTCGGAAATCATCCGCGACATTACTGCAAATCAGAAAACGCTCATCGTAACGCACAACGGAGAGGCGAGGGTTGTTGTTCAGGATGTGAAAGTGTATGAGCGCCAGCAGGAGACGCTTGCATTGCTGAAAATACTCGCGCAGAGCAGTCAGAATTTTAGGAAAGGTGGATTCAAGCCGTTGAAGCAGGCATTCTCAAATCTCAAGCACAGAATTCACGACTTTGAGAGTTTATGAACTATCAGGTGATGATGTCCGACGATGCGGAAGCGGACCTCTTCGAAATCTACAAATACATTGCGCAACGAGAGTCGCCATCGCGCGCACATGCGATCATGGAAAAACTTGAACTCGCTGCGTTTTCGCTTGTAACAAATCCGCAGCGGGGACGAGTCCCGACCGAGCTTCATGAGTTTGGGGTGACGGAATTCATGGAGCTTGATGTGAAGCCGTATCGCTTCATCTATCGCTTCGGACGGAAGCGCGTGTTTATTCATTGCGTACTCGACGGGAGATTGGATATGGAGAGGTTGTTGCAGGAGAGGTTGCTGAGGTAAGTCCTGCTGTTTCATAGCTAAAGATAGAGTTGAATCATGATTCCATTTGTCCAAAACATTGATCCAGTTACCCTTGCACGAGTAAAAGATGTTTTAGAAATAATCAACTCCGTGATCGCGACCGCTGCGATTATCGTCGGGGGATTCTGGACTTATCATCTCTTCATAAAGAAGAGACAACGTTTTCCCAAGGCGGAGATCACGCACCAAGTGGAGCAATTCAGCTTGCCTAACAGCAGAGTATTGCTCCACGTAGGAGTTAGAATCACAAACAAAAGCGAGGTATTGCTTTCTCTGAAAGAGGCTTCCTCTCGTCTCCAACAGGTTATCCCGCTTCAGAACGGAGTGGAATTGCAACACGATTTTGGCGTCGCAGCGCCAAAGAAGCACAATATGATTGAATGGCCCCTCATAAGTGAAAAACAGTGGACGTGGACTGATGGAGAAGCTGAAATAGAACCAGGCGAGTCTGAGTTACTGGAACTAGATTTTGTTGTGAGTAATGGAATAAAGACAGCAAAATTGTACACCTTCGTCAGGAATTACACAAAAGGGAAACGCGATATTGGCTGGAGCCATACATTGATGTGTCAGATAGAAAACTAAAACTTCAACTTTGAGGAGATCACAATGGGAAAAACAATCACTAACCCAACTCCAATTCCGATCCAAACGCCAAATCCAAATCCTGGACCTAAGCGTCAACTACCGCGTCAGCCGGCACCGCCCGAGATTATCACACCTCCTGCGGAACCACCGAAAAGGGGTGACAACTAGAGGGTGTTTGGTTTCCTTAACAACTTTCAAGCTAGATTCGATGAGAACATCAATCAAAAAATTCGCCGTCCTTGGCTCGGGCGTAATGGGCTCCGCAATTGCCGCTCAGGAAGTACGAAAGCAAAAGTGAGCACAAAATCAGCCCACAGCTTCAGGTGTGGCAGAAATGAAAAGAAACCGCTTCAATGGTTTCACATGCAGGATAGTGATGGCACATTCGCTTTGCAAAGTGTATGTTCATTTACTTTTTCCCCACGACTGAAGTCGTGGGCTTAAATTTTGAACCCTGAACCTTGAACCCTGAACCCGAAATCCACAATCAAGAACCAACAAAACACAGATTCTTCGCTCCGCTCAGAATGGAAAAAATATGGCTAATCAAATAAATAAAGTCGCCGTCCTCGGCTCAGGCGTTATGGGCTCGGCAATCGCCGCACATCTCGCGAACGCGGGCATTCCATCTTACTTGCTCGACATCGTGCCGAAGGAACTTACGGCTGATGAAACTGCAAAGGGCTTGACGCTCGCAAGCCCCACGGTGCGAAATCGCATCGTCAACGCGGGACTCGACTCGGCAAAGAAAGCCCGACCTGCGGCGTTTTATTCGTCGTCGTTCGCATCGCTCGTTACCGTCGGCAACTTCGACGATAATCTTGGCTGGGTCAAAGATGTTGATTGGATTGTCGAAGTCGTCGTTGAGCGCTTAGACATCAAGCAAGCGTTGCTGAAAAAAGTTGATGCGATTCGCAAAGCGGGCACAATCGTTTCGAGCAACACGTCGGGCATTCCCATCGCTTCTATTAAAGAAGGACTGTCGGAGGATTTCCGAAAACATTTTCTCGGTACGCACTTCTTCAATCCGCCGCGCTACATGCGGCTGCTGGAAATTATTCCGACCGCCGAGACGCTGCCCGAAGTTGTGCAAGCGATGTCGGAGTTTGGCGAGCGGATGTTGGGAAAAGGAATTGTCTATTGCAAAGACCGTCCGAATTTTATAGCGAACCGCGTCGGCGTCTTTGCGATGATGGCGGCGATGCGCGCGATGCTCGAAGGCAACTACACGATTGAGGAAGTGGACCAGATGACGGGTCCCGCAACGGGCAAGCCGAAGAGCGCAACGTTCCGCACGGGCGACATCGTTGGCATTGATACGCTCGTACATGTCGCAAACAACTTGTACGACGCCGTGCCCGACGACGAAATGCGCGCAACGTTTGTCGTTCCCGACTTCATCAAGAAGATGGTCGAGAACAAAATGCTCGGTGACAAAACCAAGCAGGGCTTCTATAAAAAAGGTGACCGTCACCTGCAAGGGCAAGCGCGGGAAGGTGACGGTCACCTCGCCAAAAGCATCCTCACACTCGATTACAACACGCTTCAATATCGAGAGAGACAAAAAGGAAAGTTCGCTTCGATTGAAGCGGGCAAAAATATCGAGAGCCTGCCTGAGCGGCTCAAGATGCTGACGTACGCAAACGACCGCGCAGGCGAGTTCATCTGGAAAACGACGAGCGCGATTTTGTTGTACGCCGCGAACCGCATTCCCGAAATCTCCGATGACATCGTGAACGTTGACAAGGCAATGCGTTGGGGATTCAACTGGCAACTCGGTCCGTTTGAAATGTGGGATGCGATTGGCGTTGAAGAGT
>JANNUB010000409.1:0-2442 GCA_031394795.1 Ignavibacteriota bacterium
TCCGGATCTAGAGGTCACGCCGGATCTTCTTGAGAAGAAGCAGTTAGCAATGCATTCGTCTCTCTATGATTTAGATAAGATAGTCAACACACGGTCTGCCGCACCTGTTTCTGCCGCAAAGGCGCTTGGGTTAGTAGTCCGCAGCGATGGGATGGTGAATGTCGAAATTGTAAGTGCCGAAGGGGCGCAACCTGTTTCCTCTGACTTCATCAGCAAGTTCGGAGGGGAGTTCGACATCGCGTGGCGTAATCGCGTCAGCGCATGGATGCCAGCAGACAAGCTGATTGCTCTTGCAAAGGCTCTTCCAAGCGGTGTTGTGTTGGAACAAGCAAACGTTCCTTTCCCATGCAATGAAGGCCCTTCCCTCATGCGTTCTAACGGTTACATTAGTGGGGGAGCCAACGGTACCGGGAGAAGAATTGCAGTGATCGACATAGGATTTGCCCAATTAGCAAACGCTCAAGCCGCCGGTGCAGCCCCGAATTCATTTGGTGATACATTTGACTATGTTGGCGGCGGACTTACGAGCGGAACTGAGCAGCATGGAACAGCATGCCTTGAGACCGCATTCGACCATGCCCCGGGAGCCACGTATGATCTTTATCGAGTCGGGAATCTGACTCATCTTGGAAATGCGGTGGATCGGGCAATAGCAGACAATGTCAATATAATCACTCATTCCTTAGGTTGGCCCAACAGTGGTTGGGCTGACAATTCGGGCGGTGCTTGTGCTGCAGTGACGGCTGCAGCGAACGCCAACATTCTTTTTTTCACAGCGGCGGGCAATGAAACTCAGCAACATTGGCAGGGGAACTTCCGCCCGGTTCCGGGGTCTTTACAACGGCATGAGTGGGTGAATGGTGATGAGACAATAAACATTATTGTGCCCGCTTCGCCTCCTTCTCCTCAAACTCCAACACCATTTACTGCTAATCTATCCTGGAACACTTCGAGCGGGACGTTCGACTACGATCTTCTGTTGTATGACAACGCGAACCCACCAAACCTGTTAGCTTCCAGCGTAAACGGGGGGAACACTTACGAGAGTATCAGTTGGACCAACCCCTCGACCACTACTAATCAAGTAGTACACCTTTTAGTGGATCGCTTCTTTGGCAGTGGCATCACAGAGTTTGAGTTGTTTACACGAGGAGGGACGTGGCAAGAACATGCCATCGCCGCAAACTCTACTATGCCACCGGTAAACAGTACCGAGCCGAATTGCATCAGTGTCGGAGCGGTCTGGCGGTCTCTTTATAATCGCCCCCCGGGCTCGACTGGAATCATCGAGCCTTTTAGCAGTAACGGGCCTACTAACTCAGGAAATACCAAGCCGGATATTTGCGGACCAGACGGAACGACGACTGTGGCCTATGGTGGCGCCTTCTTTGGTACGAGCGCCGCCACGCCGAATGCAGCCGGTGCGACTGCAGCGTTTTGGTCGGCTCATCCACAATATTTAACTGCCGCCATCAGGAAACTGATAGTTGACCAAGCCGACTTCTATAAGGACTGGGGAGCGGCAGGTAACGACAACATCTATGGTCGAGGTGGTGCTCAGTTGATCTCATTTTTTGCAAATACGGTATGGGTCGATCCGTTTTATCCAAACCCTGGACTAACAACAATACCGTACAGAACGGTAACTCAAGCTCAAACCTTTGCGCCAGCTGGAGGAAGAGTTGTAATCTACGGAGGGACATATCTCGAGGCTCCCTTACTGAACAGGAATTTGCTCTATGAAACGATTGGTTCCTCTGCGGTCATTACCCCATAAGAGCAAGACACTTACTCACACATCGCTTATGTATCCCATCTCAACCCAAGTCGAGATGGGATTGTTGTTGTAAACAAGGAATCATTTTGCTGCATAGAGAATACGAATCAATTGATTGTTGTATCATAGAACGTTAGCTTAATCTTATTCACTAAGGTATCGAAGTGATCGGTCAAACTATTTCCCACTACAATATCCTTGAGAAGTTAGGCGAGGGTGGGATGGGCGTCGTGTACAAAGCCCACGATATGCGCCTTCGTCGCGACGTTGCGATAAAGTTCCTGCCTACGGATGTTGCGCAGGATGCCGATCGGCGGGACCGGTTCTATATCGAAGCGCGGGCAGCATCTGCTCTGAATCATCCAAATGTTGCGACGATTTATGAGATCGATGAGTTCGAGGGTCCTGCCTCCGCTGGCGCTCCGGTCGAAGACTCGACTCGGCGAGCGGGCAGGCAGCACTTCATCGCAATGGAATATATCAAGGGAACGACGCTGAGAGATCGGATCGCTTCGGCCAAGTTGATGGCTCACGAGGCGCTTGACCTCGCAACGCAGATTGCCGGCGGCCTGTATGCCGCTCACCAGCAGGGCGTCGTTCACCGCGACATCAAGCCGGAGAACATTATGATCACTGCGAGCGGGCTGGTGAAGATCATGGATTTC
>JANNUB010000451.1:0-4736 GCA_031394795.1 Ignavibacteriota bacterium
TTTGTCAACGAATCAAATTGTGAACGATACGCGGAGCTTTGCCCGAACCCACTTTCGTGCTGGTCTATCCTGCGGTCATTCCTTCTTTCTTAAGTTTTGTTGATCAGCCGCCGACATTTCAATCACATTGGTTTTGAAATTTGCATCAAGAACTTGGAGACGATGAATCAGCGTAGGAGATTTTCACATTGAGTTGGATTTCTCTGGCGTGCTTCGCGATTTCCGTTGGAATAGTACTCTCTGTCTTGAGACATGGGGCCGATCCCTTGTCTCCTGCAAGAGTATTCGGCCTTGTTTGGAGCCTTTCTATTGGGCTTGTTGAGTTCAAATTTAGTGCGTTCCAACACAATTGGAATCCTGAAAGTTGGGTTCTGCTGCTCACGGGCATCTCTGCCTTCCTGGTAGGAACATTTATTGCATATGTCTTAAATGTGGAAACGAAGTTGGTACCGGTTAGAACGATGCGCAAGCTGCTTCGGCAAGAAGAAGTAGATGAAAGACGACTCTTTTGGATCATCTTCTTGAGTGTGGCTGTATACTCAGTTTCTTACCTGGTTATCTTCTTTGTCAAGGGCTGGTTACCGATTTTTGCTGTTGGAAGAATGTCAAGAGTTGATTGGTATGTTTTCGGTTTTGGAGTCCTCATCAATTCGACGGCGTTCATTGTCTTCTTCACTGTTCTTTACCATGTCATGGTTCCAGATAAGAAGAAGAGAAAAATTGTGTTGACAACCATTACTCTTGTGACAGTGGGATCGTACTTTCTCCTCCTCCAGAGGTTTCAAATCATCATGGCTGCCGTCATCTGTTTTACCCTTATCTATTATGCGACTAGCTTGGTGAGGTTGAAAACTGCACTTCCGCTGGTCTCTTCCGTTGTAGCCTTTTTCTTCTGGATCTCGTCCCTAAGACTGGGGAACCTCATTGCGAGCTATACCTACATGTGGTCGAAGATGAGATTTCCCCGAGGTTATGCCTTCTTCACTGAACCCTATATGTACGTGGTAATGAACTTGGAGAATTTCGCGCGTTCCGTCAATTGGTCGAACTATCACACGTATGGATACTTCACATTTGATTTCATCGTTTCGATTACTGGACTGGAAAAATGGATGGGGAGCTATTTCGGGATTGATCGAACTCCGTATCTTATTAGCCCCTACAACACCTACACAGCGTTCTGGTGGTTCTATAGCGATTTTGGTGTTGTTGGGCTCGCCTTGATTCCGTTGCTTCTGGGGCTAAGTATTGGCGTGCTTTACTATCGAATGCGAAGCGGACCAACAATAAAGAACGTGACAGCATATGGCGCGATGGTTTTCGTAATGTTCATTTCATACTTCAATTTCCCGATGGCATATCTATGGTTCGAAGGTAACATGCTCGCTCTATACTGGTTTTTGCGGATGACAATGATACCTAGGACGAGGAGTCAAATCCGAACGGAGTTTCGGGGCTTATCTGTCTAGCACCTTCTTCACAAGCGAATCGCATCATTGACTGTATCACGGAAGTTATTTCGGAATTTTTCTCTGCTGTTGGCAGGGAACGTCGTTGGGCAACTTGCCTTTTTGTTCGGGCTAGTCCACATAGCGCGAGCGCTAGGACCTCCAGGATTCGGTAGCTGGAATTTTGCACAAACATGGCTCCTGTACCTGTTCCGCGCTGGTGAAATTGGGGTAGAAGTGTTAGCAATCCGAGAGATCTCAAAACATCCTGAACAAACTGCAGAATGGATGAAGATGAGCTACTGCATTAGGATTACAATCGCAGTAGGACTTTATTTCTTGACCCTTGGGCTGGAATTTCTTGGACTCTTTCCTTCTTACTCCACACGCCTCATAGCCGTGTTCTCTCTCGGTGTACTTGTGTGGTCCTTCACTCTGGAGTGGGTGTTGGAAGGAAGGCAGGAGGTGGCGTGGGTTAGCTTTGCTCGAGTGCTGAAGGGGGTCCTATTTGCGGTCCCGGTTTATTTTTTTGTCCGGACGACTCGCGACGCTTCGTTGTCAGCGTGGGCATACGTGTGGAGTCTAGCCGTTTCCGTAGCAATCATAGCGCTTATCGTTTTTCGGCGATACGGCTGGAGCCACAAGAGAATCTCGGTAAGTCAAATGCGCCAAGTTCTATTTTCCGCCTTTCCGGTCGGGTTAGCGACCATTTTTTCGCAGTACAGCATGTTCTTTGGCACTTTTGTCGTCGGCTATCTGCTGAACGAGTCGGAGGTCGGATATTTCTCGGCGGGTCATCGGATCATAGTGTTTATCTGGGCATATGTGATAGTAAGTTCGAACAGGGTTATCCTTCCGACACTGGCACGGTACTTCCTTTCATCGCAAATCGAATTCCAGACGTTCATGCGGAAGTTCTTCCGTCTTTGTTCAATGGTGGCCGTGCCGATCGGTTTATTGGGTACGTTGGCGGCACCTACTCTTTTCCCGATTCTCTATGGTAATGAATATTCCTCGAGTGTGTTGGTTTTCCAGGTTTTGATTTGGGGATTGGAGGCCGCTATGGTACGCTCGATTTTCGAAGTTGGAATGATTGCCTCGGAAGACCAACGTCTTTATCTGCGCGTTACCGCGATTCAGGCGTTTGTGTACACTTGTACTTCCATTATCCTTACCTCCGTCTTTGGGATTCTTGGGACGGCGGCAGCATGTCTCTTGTCCGAGGTCGCAATTCTGTTCTACGTCGTAGTGATATATTCGCATGCACGGCGGGTGAGCTATGTTCAGGATTTGTGGAAGCCCCTCGTCTCACTTAGTGGGAGTGCGCTGGTATGGGTTGTGTTGTCGTTCAGTCCATACTTGCGCAATATCGCATCCCTGTTGACATATGTGATTATCTTTACTGCTCTGAAGGGGATTACAGCCGACGATGTGCGACTCTTCAAAAGCGTTCTTGGTCTCGACAGGCTTGTGAACTCAGTCCAAGGCTAGCATTAAGATGAGACCATCTTGTGGTGATGTCTCAAACAAAATCACCGGGGTGAACATACGGCAGCAGCGCGTGAATAATGGTTTCTTTAATGGCAGCCGTGGTGGAAGGAAAGCAATCTTCGAACCGGTTTCTGAAAACATGGAATAGGCAACTATGGCTACCAATTGGCGAAAAGCGCAAGAAAACGAAGCGCAGTTCTGGCGTTCGATTTACGTTGAGAATCGGAAAGATGTTCCGACATATATGCCCATTACGGATGATGCAGCGTTGGAGTTCTCAAAAAAAACGTTAGAGCGTTTCGGGCATGGTTTGGATACAATTGTTGGGCGGGTTGTTATTGACGTGGGTTGTGGGCCTTATGGATTAATCAGAGGCTTCCAGGTCCACGCAACAAAGACCGGCGAGAAGCCTGAAAGACTATACGGTGTCGATCCTCTGATGGATACTTATTTGAAGTTCGGCACTCTTCCGGTCGAGCCGTATATCGAGTATGTCAAGGCAAAAGCTGAGTCAATACCGCTTGCAGACGGCTCATGTGATCTTGTGCTTTCAACCAACGTCATCGACCATGTTGAAGATCCAGACAGCGTGTTGAAAGAATGTCAAAGGGTTTGCAGAAGCGATGGCGAGGTTTGTTTTGCAGTTCATGTCGTGAATTTTCCATTCACCCTTTTACGACCCATTCTCTTTCTGATCGACAAAAACCACCCACATCATTTCAACGAAAGATTCCTCTTGCGAATGGCCCGAAGGCAATTCCGAGATGTAGCTATCGCTCAGAAGGTCACTATTCTCGAAGATCATCCCGAGTTCAAGTTCATGAGTGTGTTTTCGTCCAAGGAAAAAATTCGGGGTCTAAAGCGCTGGTTGAGCACGTTCTTACTTTCCACACGCTATCTCAGATGTCGCAAGTAGCTGCCAGCAAATCAAGAGTGTGGGGCCCGCGCGAGGATGAGACGAATCTTCTTGTCGACGCACTGCTGCAGAAGAAAAGGATTCAGCTGATGGAACAGGCTCTTGAGTTCGCGTTTGCGTTGAGGAGCCACGTGCGATGATTCGAGAACGCGTTGCAGTGGAGTCTTCGGAGCATCATACGTTTTGATGATGCGCGACTTGACGCGTTGCTTGTCGGTGAGTTTGACCGACGGAAGAAAGAAGTTGATGAGCATGCCAACGCTTGCTTAATAACTGACGTTACGCAAGATGCGTTTTTTGATTATCATGCACGAGCAGGTCTACGACCTCCCTACGGGATCGTAGATCGTAGAGGACCGAGGATGTCCCAAACCCCGTTGAGAATAATTTGAGATAAGGACTTGAAACAAAGCATGGCGATGCTTACTCTGAGGAGTACATTCTACGAAAAACATAAACCTCAGAAAGGAGTCATCGCCATGAGCGAGAGTAAAGTAGAGAAAAACCGAACACAAATCAAATTGCAGTTCGGGGAAGCAGGACCGCAAACGTACAACATAGATCAACTCATTGAAGAGTTGGGTTTGGGGATGGAGGCGTTTGCAACTTCAGCGGGTGTTCTCGTGATGCAATGCATCATGGATGGAGAAGTGGAACAGTTGGCAGGCACACGCCAGTCGCATGGGAGTGCTGTCAATCGATGGGGAAAGGACGACGGCACGGTGATGCTGGGGGGACAAAAGGTTGGCATTCGACACCAACGGTTGCGAACACGCGACGGGAAAGAAGTACCTCTCGCAAGTTACGAACGCTTTCGAGACAGCGGCGACCGCGCGCGTGCATTGTATCAGCGATTGATAGCTGGCGTGAGTTGTCGGACG
>JANNUB010000502.1:0-16663 GCA_031394795.1 Ignavibacteriota bacterium
CGTCGGAGCAATACATCATTCGCGGCGTCGGTCTGGCGCAGAACGAACATGACTTCGAGAACATGATTGTGAAGAACGACCACGGCACGCCGATTTATGTGAAGAACGTTGCCAGGGTAACCATTGGGCCTGAAACGCGGCAAGGGGCGGTCGTCATGCAAGGACGCGGCGAAGTAAGTGCGGCAATCGTGATGATGCTCAGAGGCGAGAACAGTCGCAAAGTTATCGAACGTGTGAAAGCGAAGGTGGAAGACATCAACAAAACTCTGCCGCCGCACGTGAAGATTCATCCTTACTACGACCAAACCGATTTAGTGGACAAGACGATTTCAACCGTGAGGACGAACCTGCTTGAAGGCGGACTGCTTGTCATCGCCGTGCTTGTGTTCTTCCTCGGTGATGCCCGCGGAGCGTTCATCGTTACTCTGACGATTCCCCTGTCGATGCTCTTCGCGTTCATCGGCATGGAGTGGCTCGGCTTGTCGGCAAACCTGATGAGCCTCGGAGCGATTGATTTCGGAATGATTGTGGACGGCTCTGTCGTCATGGTCGAAAATTTTGAACGACGACTCCTTCACAAACAGCCCGATGAAACGAAAGCGCAGTTGATTGCAGGCGCGGCAAAGGAAGTCGGGCGACCGATTCTTTTCGGCATCCTCATCATCATCGCCGTCTATCTTCCCATCTTGACGCTGCAAGGAATCGAAGGGAAGATGTTCAAACCGATGGCGCTCACTGTCGGGTTTGCTCTTATCGGTTCACTTCTCCTGACACTAACGTTCATTCCCGTTCTGAGTTCGCTTCTTCTCAAAGAAAATAAAGCGCACAAGGAACCGAAGCTCATCCATTGGATTCGTCTTCGTTACACACCGCTTCTCGAGAAGGCGCTCAAGAGAAAAGTTCTCGTCATCGGCATTGCGTTGTCGGTTCTCGTCGGCTCATTTGCGTTGGCTCCGTTGTTGGGTTCTGAGTTCATTCCTGAACTTGACGAAGGCTCGATTCTCGTTCAGCCGATTCGGATGCCAAGCATCTCGCTCACCGAATCCATCGAGATAGAAAAACAAGTGCAGAAAATCATCATGCAATTTCCTGAAGTGGAGTTTGTCGTCGGTCGTCTCGGCCGCCCCGATATTGCCACCGACCCGATGGGCGTGAACCTGAGCGACATCTACGTAACGCTAAAACCGAAATCGGAATGGAAGACCGCTGAGACAAAAGAAGAATTAGTGGAGAAGATGGTTGCCGAGTTGCAACACATTCCAGGCGTGAACTACAATATCACTCAACCCATCGCAATGCGCGTCGATGAATTGGTTTCAGGTGTGAAGTCGGATGTTGCAATCAAACTGTTCGGTGATGACCTGAAGGTATTGAAAGAGAAAGCCGACCAGATTGCAGACGTCGTAAAAAATGTTTCTGGCGCATCAGACGTGTCAACAGAACAGATTTCCGGGCAGACATACCTGAACATCTACATTGACCGTAACGCCATTGCACGTTACGGCTTGAATGTTGACGATGTGCAACGCATCATTGAGATTGCCATTGGCGGCAAGGTTGCGACGGAAGTGATTGAAGGACAGGCGCGCTTCGGCGTGTTGGTTCGCTATCCTGAAAACTATCGCAGCGACATTCAGGGAATAGAAAATACGTTGGTGAGTATTCCCCGCCAAACAGAAGGTCGTCGACTCGACTCGTCGAGCGGGCAGGCGAGCGGCGGAACAATTCCGCTGGCGCAGCTTGCCCGCGTCGTTGCCGAGGAAGGTCCTGTACAAGTGAGTCGTGAATACGGTCAGCGAAGAATTGTTGTTGAATGCAACGTTCGTGGAACTGACGTCGGGAGTTTTGTTGCTGAAGCAAAGAAAAAGATTGAAGAGTCCGTGACGATACCGGCAGGCTACTACGTCGCGTGGGGCGGTCAGTTTGAGAATCAAGAGAGGGCAACACGACGATTACTTGTAGTTGTTCCTTTGTCTATCTTCATCATTTTTGTTTTGCTCTTTATGACGTTCGGCAACCTGCGGCACTCGTTGCTCATCCTGCTCAACCTTCCATTCGCATTAAGCGGCGGCATTCTTGCTTTGCTGATACGTGATTTGCATATGAGCGTCTCTGCATCCATCGGCTTCATTGCGCTCTTCGGCGTTGCTGTGTTGAACGGCATCGTGATGATTTCCTACATCAATCAACTTCTGAAGGAAGGACACGAGTTAGAGTTCGCCATCGTGAAAGGCGCGTCCGACCGTTTGCGTCCCGTGCTGATGACTGCGCTTGTTGCAAGTTTCGGCTTCATACCGATGGCGCTATCGCATGGAACTGGCGCTGAAGTGCAACGTCCACTCGCAACAGTGGTGATTGGCGGTTTGATAACGTCAACGCTTCTGACGCTCTTTGTTCTGCCCGTAGTGTACAAGTGGATTGAAAATCGGCGAAGGAAGTTCTCTGTTGCGTAGAGCATGCTTTCCCTTCCTGCGGGACTCAGCACAAACTGGCTTTCTCTTCACTCGAATTGAACATCGCTCTGGGCTTTGCGATATTCGTTTGGCTCTTCGTGCAGATTTCTGACGTACCAAGTGCCGATGTACGCGGAGAATGCTTTGCCCATCATCAATGAGAAGAACAAAGTGCTGTTTATCAAGACTCTTTCATCACGGCTTGATGAGGTGGAGAAGCCCGCCTGCTCTATGAGTCGTAGACCGGACGGGCAGGGAATCAAAGAAGAAAAGGATTGAGAAGGTGGTGAAGAAGGTTCAAGCAAATTAGTCCCTGAAGCAACACCTCGCCTTACTACATTGTGTGATGCGACGGAACGGATTAGATTGGCTTTCACGCCACGATTCTATACATTGAACCGTACCAATGAACCAGTTCTTCTCCATATCGTCCTTGCCTCTGAACATCGTCTTCCTCGCTGCGTATTTATTTGCGGCGGTGTTTGGCATCGGCGTTCACGCTCACGAGACTCTCTCGCACCACCATCACGAGATTGACGAGCACGCGCATCACTTCGTCTTACACGCACACAACGACCTGAGCGGTTCAAACGCAACGCCCGTAATTGTGGCAGAGGACAATGACCACGAACATGATGTTCCAACACTTCAGCTCTCCGGCGTACACAACTCAAGCCTAAATCAGAAATTTTCCACACAAACCACTACCATTGTCCGTCTTGCGATAGAAACGCTCCGTGTAAACCGTAACGATTACATTGTTGCTATCCTGCTGGCTGCTTCACCGCCTCTTCAATCTCACTCCAAATCCCATCATATAGGTCGCGCACCCCCTACGGTGTGACTTTTCCCTGAATCGTTTTCATCTCTCATTCGTTGTCCGACCCAAAGGGTTCCTTTCCGAAGGAACCCTTCGGGTCGGAAAGGACTACGACTCGTAGAGACTCCTTCGGAGAAGTCGAAACGAGTTTCGCTCGACGCGACGTATCGTTACATCTTTACAAAAGGAAATATGCAATGAACAAGATTATTCTTGCTCTCACTTTTATTGTTTTTCTCTTCGGCTGTTCAAAGGAAGAACCTAAAAACGCATCGCAGCCCGCGAAAGGTGGAGGCGCAGTAACGCTGTGGACAGAGAAGACTGAACTCTTCATGGAATATCCCGCGCTTATCGTCGGCAAGGAGGCGCGCTTCGCCGTTCACCTTACGCGGCTTTCGGACTTCAGCGCAATCACTGACGGAAGAATTCAATTGACCTTTCAGTCATCCGCCGGAACAACACTGAATGCGGAGGTCGAGAAGCCAACGTCGCCTGGCATCTATCGTCCGAGAATGAAGTTCGAGAAGAGCGGAACCTACAAACTCTCGATGACCGTCGCGGCAACGAACGACGTACTCAACGTTGAGGACATACGTGTTTATGATTCGCCTGAACAGATTCCAGAAGAGACGGCAGAGCAGGGAGCGGAACCATTGATATCGTATCTCAAAGAACAACAATGGAAGACAACGTTCCGTACTGAACCTGTTGCCAAACGAATGTTCAGCAGTTCGGTGAGAGCGAGCGGCATCATTCTCTCAAAGAAAAATCTCGACGTGGTAGTCTCTGCGCCGTTCGCCGGTGTGCTGCAACCTGAGCATAATGGAAGAGTGCCGACTGTTGGGAGTGTCGTTCGCAATGGTCAGGTGATTGCAACTTTAACGCCGGCAGCGCAAACCGCCGATGGTTCAGACAACTTCGCGAAACAATACGTTGAGGCAAAGAGCAAGAAGTCCCTTGCTGAGTCCGAGTTCGAGCGCGCAAAGCAGTTGTACGCCACGGGCGGAATCTCTTCGAAAGAGTATCAAGAGGCGGAAGCGGAATTCAAAGAAGCTGAAGCGAACTTCGCCGCCATCGCAAAGTACGTGCAGCCCGATGATGAAAAGCCGCAGCGTCCGAACGAGTTCAATTTCCTGCTGAAGGCTCCTATCTCCGGCACTGTGACAGAAGCGCAATTCGTTCTCGGTAAGCAGTTCAATGCGGGCGAGCCGCTTTTTCGTATCGTGAACAGCTCGACGGTTTGGTTGCAGGCATTTGTGCCCGTGGCGGAAGCAGGAAAACTTCGCTCCCCGCGTCGCGCTGAATTTCACATCGCGGGATTTGATGAAACGTTTGAAGTGAATGAAACAAACGGAAGACTTGTGTCGTTCAGTTCGGTGGTGGACGAAAAGTCGCGCACGGTTCCGGTCATATTTGAGATTGCGAATCCTCAGCAACGTCTCCGTATCGGCATGTTCGCCGACGCGCTTATCAAGACGGGAAAGGAAGAGAATCTTCTTGTCGTTCCCGAATCGGCGCTGATTGAAGAAGAGGGACGCTATAGCGTGTATGTGCATGTTGAAGGTGAAGCGTTTGCGAAACGCGACGTCGAGCTTGACGGGAAAGACCGCGGCTACGTTGCGGTGGTAAGAGGCGTACGCGAAGGCGAGCGCGTTGTTAGCACGGGCGCATATCAAGTGCGTCTTGCGTCGCTCTCGACGCAGTTGCCGGCTCACGGTCACGAACATTGATGTGCAGGTTGATGGAAAACTCCGGTTATTGCCACGAGCTTCAGCTCGTGGACTTCAAATCCAGAACCTCAATCGGGCTTTAGCCAAAAGACATGCCTGTCTGTGTGGCTAAAGCCCAAAGATTTTTTTCTTCTTTTATCCACGACCTGAAGGTCGTGGCAATATTCAATTGAACCGAAATTTTCAGCATCTGCTAGAGGACGATTTATGCTTGACGCAATCATTAAGGCATCGCTCAAGAACAAACTGCTTGTTACAATTGCCGCCGTTGTTGTACTCGTTGTCGGCGCTATTACCGTTACACAGATACCTGTCGACGTGTTTCCCGACCTCACCGCGCCGAGCGTTGTTGTTCTCACGGAAGCACACGGCATGGCGCCGGAAGAAGTTGAAACGCTCGTCACCTTCCCGATTGAAACGGCGGTCAACGGTGCAACCGGGGTGCGGCGTGTTCGTTCGTCAACGGCGATGGGGATTTCCATTGTCTGGGTAGAATTCGATTGGGGAACGGACATTTTTATTGCGCGGCAGATTGTTAATGAGAAGTTGCAGCTCGTCTCCGGTCAGTTGCCCAAAGGAGTCGGCGCTCCGTTGCTCGCGCCAATCTCTTCCATCATGGGTGAGATAATGCTCGTGAGTGTTTCGTCCGAAGGTCGAAGACTCCCGACGGGTCGGGTCATCGACGACTCGTCGAGACTCCTTACGGAGGGGGAAACACATTCTGAGCTTGATGTTCGCACCGTTGCAGATTGGACGATACGCAATCGTTTGCTTGCAGTGCCGGGCGTTTCGCAGGTTATTCCCATCGGTGGCGGTAAGAAACAGTATCAAGTGCTCGTTGACCCCGATAAACTTATTGCATACGACGTTACGCTGGAGGAAGTTCTCACTGCCGCGGAGAAATCAAACGAAAATTCATCCGGCGGCGTGTTCATGGAAAAGGGACAGGAATATCTCATTCGGGGAATCGGTCGAGTTCATTCGCTCGAGGACATCGGCAACGCTGTCGTTGCGCTTCGGAACAACGTTCCGGTGTTGATTCGGAATGTTGCGCTAGTGAAGATTGATGCGGCGACAAAAATCGGCGATGCATCCGTGAATGCGAAACCTGCGGTTGTCATCTCAATACAAAAACAGCCCGGCGCGAATACGCTTGAGCTGACTGAACGAATTGAGAAGACGTTGGATGACATTCAGAAAGCGCTTCCCGATGGGATGGTTATCAACTCCCATATTTTCCGCCAAGCGGATTTCATTCAAGTCGCGATTCATAACATACAAGCCGCATTGCGCGACGGAGCGATTCTCGTCGTCATCATTCTCATTCTCTTTCTCGGCAATGCTCGTACAACGTTCATCTCGCTCACGGCGATGCCGTTGTCCCTCATCTTCGCTGTGTTCGTGATGAAATATTTCGACATCACCATCAACACAATGACGCTCGGCGGCATGGCGATTGCCGTCGGCGCAATTGTGGATGACGCAATAATCGATGTGGAGAACGTCTTCCGCCGTCTCAGAGAAAACGCGCATCGTCCTGAAGCCGAACGCCGTCCTTCATTCGATGTCATTTTCGACGCGTCGCGGGAGATTCGCTCATCCATTGTGAACGCGACACTCATCATTATCGTCGTGTTCTTGCCATTGTTCTTTTTGAGCGGTGTTGAAGGGAGGCTCCTGCGTCCGTTAGGCATTGCGTACATTGCATCCATCGGCGCATCGTTGCTCGTCGCGCTGACGGTTACGCCGGCGCTCTGTGCTTATCTTCTGCCCAAAGCGAAGTTCATGCAGAAAGAAGGCGACAGCTTTGTGGTTGAGAAGCTCAAGAAATACTATGGGAGTACGCTCGACATTGTTCTTGCCCGACCGAAAATGGTTCTTATCGCGGCGGCAGTTGCACTCGTACTGGCGATTGCGATTCTTCCATTTTTGGGTCGAGCGTTTCTGCCGGAATTCAACGAAGGCTCGCTCACCATCAGCGTGCTGACGATGCCCGGTACGTCGCTTGAAGAATCAAACAAGATTGGAAGGATGGTTGAAGAGATTCTTCTCAGCCATCCCGCCATTAAATCCACTGCGCGCCGAACGGGGAGAGCGGAATTGGATGAACACGCACAGGGCGTGAATGCCGCCGAGCTTGATGCGCGATTCGAGTTGAACTACATCTCCAAAGAATCCCGCGAGGCGGGACTCGACGAGTTGCGACAACTGTTGAGTGTCGTTCCCGGAACAAACATCACGCTCGGTCAGCCGCTCGGGCATCGTATTGACCACATGCTGTCGGGAACACGCGCAAACATTGCAGTAAAAATCTTCGGACCCGACCTCTACAAACTTCGCGCTGTCGCGGAGCAGGTGCGCAAACAAATGGAGAGCGTGGAGGGTGTTGTTGACCTTGCAGTCGAGCAACAAATTGACGTGCCTCAGATTCGCATCAAAGCAAACCGGATGATGATGGCGAAGTACGGCATGAGCATGAAAGATTTCTCCGAAGCGATTGACGTGGCGTTCAACGGCGAAGTGGTGTCGCAGGTGTTGGAAGGGCAGCAGACGTTCGACCTCCTCGTGCGGTTTGATGAAAACAATCGCGGCAGCATTGAGAAGATAAAGCAAGCGCGGTTCGATACTCCGGCGGGACCGAAAGTTCCTATCGGCGAGCTTGCCACAATTACGTCGGAGAAAGGACCGAACACTGTCAGTCGTGAAAATGTGCAACGCAAAATCGTGGTGCAGGCGAACGTTGCTGGACGAGACCTGCGAAGCGTTGTCGGAGATATTGAAAAAAGTATCGCAGCAAACATTGTGATGCCGGAAGGATTCTACGTTGAGTACGGCGGGCAGTTCGAGAGCGAGCGCGAAGCAACGCGTATCATTACGCTTCTGAGCATTGCCGCCATTCTCGCCATCTATTTGATACTCTATGTCGAGTTCCGTTCGTTCAGAACAGCGATACTGATTATGGTGAACCTTCCGCTCGCTCTCATCGGCGGAATTGTTGCCGTGCTGTTTTCCAGCGGCATCATCAGCGTTGCATCGCTCGTCGGGTTCATCACGCTCTTCGGTATCGCGACGCGCAACGGTATCTTGATGGTCTCGCACTACATTCATTTGATGGAGGAAGGGAAAGAACTGAAGCAAGCAATCCGTCAAGGGTCAATGGAGCGATTGAGTCCCGTGTTGATGACGGCGCTCTCTGCCGGGCTGGCGCTTATTCCGCTTGCAATTTCCGGCCATCAACCGGGAAATGAAATTCAGTCCCCGATGGCGATAGTAATTCTTGGCGGACTCGTCAGCTCGACGGCGTTGAACATGGTGGTGATACCGGCGCTGTTCCTGAAGTTCGGGAGAGAAAAACAATCTGCATAGGATTCTAAATTATTGTGAGAGACCCCCTGCTCTACGAGTCGTAGACCGGACAGGCAGGAAGTCGAACCATCTACGAACTGGTTTTTGTATATTGAACAAGTATCTTGCCGAAGGTCTACGACCTCGTAGAGGCATCCCTTCGGGACACTTAACGTGAACATCACAACGGAGACCTACCATGGAACAAGTCCTCAACTATCTTGAACAAAACAAAGAGCGTTACCTCGCGGAGCTGAAAGATTTTTTGGCAATTCCGAGCGTCAGCACGAATCCGGAAAACAAATCGGATGTGCAGCGATGCGCGCAATGGGTTGCCGACCAGATGTCGGGCATCGGGTTGCAGAATGTGCAGGTGATGCCGACACCAGGACATCCTGTTGTGTACGGCGATTGGCTGAACGCGCCGGGCAAGCCGACAGTGCTGCTGTACGGTCACTACGACGTGCAGCCGCCGGAGCCGCTTGAGCTGTGGACATCGCCGCCGTTTGAAGCGACGATTCGCGGCGAGAACTTGTACGCCCGCGGCTCGGCGGACGATAAGGGGCAAGTCTATATTCATTTGAAAAGCATCGAAGCGTTTTTGAAAAATGTCGGCTCGTTGCCGGTGAACATTAAATTATTGATTGAAGGGGAGGAGGAAATCGGCAGCGAACATCTTGTTCCGTTCGTGACCGAACATAAAGAAATGTTGAAGGCTGACCTCGTTCTCATTTCGGATTCTTCGATGTTTGCGAAGGGAATTCCTTCCATCTGCTATGCATTGCGCGGACTCTCATACATGCAAATTGATTTGGTCGGACCGAGCAAGGATTTGCACAGCGGCTCGTTTGGCGGAAGCGTACATAATCCAATTCAAGCGCTTTCGGAAATCATCGCGCAGCTGCACGACAAGAACGGCAAAGTGACCGTTCCCGGTTTCTATAAAGAAGTGCGAGCGTTAAGCAAGAAGGAGAGAGCGTCGTTCAAGAAACTTCCGTGGAGCGATAAAAAGTACGCGAAGGAACTTGGCGTGCAACAGTTGTACGGTGAGAAAGGATTCTCATCGCTTGAGCGAGTGTGGGCAAGACCGACGCTCGAGTGCAACGGCATTTGGGGCGGCTTCACAGGCGAAGGTGCAAAGACGGTGTTGCCATCGAAGGCATCGGCAAAAATTTCGATGCGTCTCGTTCCCGACCAGAAGTCGGACAAAATTGCAAAGCTGTTCGAAAAACACATCAAGAAAATAGCACCGAAGTCCGTGAGCGTATCGGTGCGCAACCTGCACGGCGGCGAAGCGGCGATAACGCCGATTGATTCGCCGGGCGTGAAGGCGGCAGTCGCCGCGTTGGAAAAAGGTTTCGGCAAGAAGCCGCTGTACCAGCGCGAAGGCGGCTCCATTCCAATCGTTGTGCAGTTCAAACAACTGCTTGGACTCGATACCGTGCTGCTCGGTTTCGGCTTGCCGGATGAGAACGCGCACGCTCCCGATGAGTTCATCAATCTTGATAATTTCTTCGGCGGAATGAGAACGAGCGCGTATTTCTTCGAGGAGTTGCCTGCATACATTGGCAGAAAGAAGAAGGTTTGATATGATACATTCTCATCTCCCAATAACTAATGAACAGGTGCGCGACTTTTGTCTTCGATGGAAGATAAAAGAGTTCGCATTCTTTGGTTCCGTGTTGCGCGAAGATTTCAATACTCACAGTGATATTGACGTGTTAGTGGATTTTTCCACCTCTGCTGAGTGGAGTTTGATTGATCATATGAACATGGAAGCAGAATTAGAAAAACTTCTCGGACGAAATGTGGAAATCGTAAGCAAGCGTGCTATTGCTCGCAGCGAAAATTGGATTCGACGGAGTAACATTTTGGATTCTGCAAAAGTGATTTATGCTTCGTGACAACGAAACGCTATTGGATATTGCAAAGGCAGCTCGAAGTATTCTCGCGTTCATAGAAGGGTACGATGAGCATGCCTTTGCTTATCATTGGTGAAGCGGTGAAGCGCTTGTCGGAAGTGTTTCGAGAAATGCATCACGATATTCCTTGGAAACCGATTGCAAGAATGCGCGATAGGCTCATTCATCAGTACGATGCTGTCGATTGGGATGAAGTGTGGAGAACGGAGGGCGGACGTTCCCAAATTGTTAAGTGATTTAGAAACTCTCCTTCCCAAGAGAGATGCGTAAGCGTACTATTCTCGATAATTTCTTTGGCGGCATTCGGACGAGCGCGCATTTCTTTGAGGAGTTGCCGAAGTTTATGGATGGACAACGACGTAAGCGGTAGAGGTCAGGACAGGTCCTGACGTCTCACTATTGTGAAAAACGGAGGACAATATGTTCGACGTGATTCTCCAAAAGGAGTAAAAGAACGGGCATGTCGCAAGGCCAAACGCAAGATGAAAAGGAAAGTTCTCAATCCGAAACGCCCAAGCCCCAAGAGTAGATTCTATGCGTTGCTTCAGTCGGAGCGTAGGGCACTCGTCAGTTCAAACCCTCGGGCGCTCGAGTAGTTGAAGCAACGTGGACATGTGCACTGATCCATGGGGTTTGCACGTTCGGTTCTGCACGAACAACGCAATTAAATCTTCTCAAGAATTTTGCCTGCGTTGCTTCTTCTTCACTCAATTTCTATCTTGACTGTAGAAGAAGATTTTATGCCGACGTAGCTCAGTTGGTTAGAGCACCAGATTGTGGATCTGGGGGTCGCAGGTTCAAATCCCGCCGTCGGTACACAAATGCAAAAGCTCCTTACGGAGCTTTTCTTATTTGCAAAAGACCGCTCGGCATGCTATTTTATCAGCAGCATCCGTCGTGTCGCCGTGAATGATCCGCTGCGCATCGTGTAGAAATACACGCCGCTTGGAATTTCCTCTCCGGTCCATTCTGTCGAATATGTTCCAGGCGCTTTCACTTCTCTGACGAGCGTTGAGACCTCCTGTCCCAGAACGTTGAAGACCTTCAATGAAACAAATCTTGTGCTCGCGACTTGATACGTGATTGTCGTTGACGAGTTAAATGGATTTGGATAATTTTGCGCCAAGAGGGGCAGCGTTGGCATCCCAGCTTCTTCAACAGATGAAGTAATCAATTGATTTCTGTAAAAGTGAATTCCCCCGCGTTGCACGCCGATGAACAGATCTTTGTCGCCGTCGTTGTCAATATCAACGAATACAGGCGCCGCCTCCGACATCGGCTCCGTGTTGGCGTAACGATTCGTTCGGCGCGTGAACTGGGCATTCGTTCTCGTCCCTATATTCTCATAGAATTCAACGCGCCCTTCACTTGTGCCGATGAATAAATCGAAGTCGCCGTCGCCATCAATGTCTGTAAACGTCGGGAACGCATTCTGCCCGACGAGGATGTTCTGATAGTTCGAAGACTGAAGCACGGGACGGAACAGGGTCGCGCTTCCATTATTCTCATAGAATCGAATGCGACCCGCTACGGTGCCGATGAACAGATCCATGTCGCCGTCGTCATCAATATCCACGAACGCCGGTGCGGCGTTGAACGCGACAGTGATGGTATCCACCGGCGAAGGCTCCAACGCGAACAGTGCGGCTTGAGGCGTCCCGACGTTGCGATAATGCTTTATCCTTCCATCAAACATTCCGATGAACAGATCTTTCGTACCGTTGTTATCAATGTCAACGAATGTTGGAGCGGACGAGAAACCGCCGCCGATATTCTGGTACGTCGAATCAATGAGACGAAACGATGGCGCATTCGTAGCGCCGACATTTCGGAAGTACGCAAGCTGTCCATTCAGATTTCCAACAAACATATCCTGCATTCCATCGGCGTCAATGTCAGCGAAGGTTGGATGTGAGTTCATCCCAACATCAATCATGGAGAGAAAGTTTTTTGATTGCAGTTGAAGGAGCGGAGATGTCACTGTGCCGTTGTTTCTGTAAAACCAAAAGCCATCATTTTGAATGATGCCGCCAAGCACGCCAACGAAGAGGTCGAGATCATTGTCGCCATCTATGTCAACGAATGTCGGTTGGTTGAAACCCTGCGAGATGACTGGTTGGTTTGTGGGAAAATGCCCCGTGTTGCACACCATGTGCGGAAGCGATGGTGTGCCGATGTTCTGCAAAAAGAAAATTCCGGTCGAGAAGAGGTCGCCGATAAACAGGTCATGCGTTCCGTTGCCGTTGATGTCGGCAAAACGATACGCGCTTGCGCCGTGAAGAGTTGGTCGGGCAAATGCCGTTGTGCACGTATCGCCGAAAATAACAATGTTCTGCCAGAAAACGGTTCTGAACGCTAGCAAGAAATTCGTTGCCCCGCCGATATTCTGATAGAAATTTACCGTTCCGTCGTAGTTGCTGGAGAAAAAATCATAATCGCCATCGCCATCAATATCAACGAGAGCGGGGATGCTGCTCTGGCCAGCGAACACATCATTGTTGCTCGAATCTTTCAGTGTCGCGGCAAAGAGCGTGAAGATGGGTGAGGTTGGCGTTCCCGTATTCTTGAAAACTGTCACTCCAACAAATGTACTGTCGTCTGCCAACAAATCGAGAAGACCGTCTCCATCAACATCATAAAAGAGAAACCACCGTGAGATTTGCGGAAGCGCGACAACGCCATTGCGCGGTTTAAAGTTTGGTGCGAAGCGTGTCCCTTCGTTGCGATAGAATTCGACCGGTGGATCAACGTCGAGTACGAAGAGGTCGAAATCACCGTCGGTGTCAATGTCAACAAACTGATGATTGGGGGAATTCACTCCGCCGGCGAACGGGAGAGCAACATTCGCTGCGTTGATTTGAACAGGGATGCCTTCAACTTGGCGAGAGTACGGCTGCGCATTCAGGGAATGAACGAAGAAGAGGACGACAAGTGACAACTTTTTCATTGGTTCACTTGTTGATTGTGAAGAACGGGTTCACTTTCAATCTCAGAAAAAAACATTGCAGTTACAAGTTTGATTGCGGCGGATTTCTTGATTACATTTGCATCATTCTCTCATCCGGTATCTCGTTCTTTCTCACCGATAACGCAACATACTCAAAGGAGGTTCTATGCATCCTCTACGACAGCCGCTCTTTGCTGCTCTGCTTCTGATCTTTTCATTCATACGAAGTGTTGGGGGAGAACAAGAAGGGCGGTCAACTGCATCCCACCAGATTCAAGCAATTCTCGATTCCATTTCCGCAACCAACATTCGCGCGTACCTGGACACGCTTGTCGCTGTTCGATTTCGACACACGATGGATGACACGATCTCTCAAACGACAGGCATGGGCGCGGCGCGGCGATGGGTCTTCAGAAAATTCCAAGAGTTCAGCGCGGCGTCGGGCGGGCGATTGCAGCCGCAGTACTTTGATTTCACCGCGACCATTTGCGGACAGACGCGCTTGCACCGAAACGTGATGGCGATTCTTCCCGGCACAGTCACGCCGAACAGATACTTTGTCGTGAGCGGACATCTCGATACGCGCGGCGATCCCAATAGTGCATGCGCGTTTGGAATTTTTTCTCCGGGGGCAAACGATGACGGCTCCGGCACGGCCGTTTCGATCGAGCTTGCACGGGTGCTTAGTCGCTATCAGTTTGATGCATCGCTGATTTTCATGGCCGTTGTTGGAGAAGATGAAGGATTGTTCGGCAGCGAAGCCTATGCCGCCTATGCCCAGGCAAACAACATCCGCATTGATGGCATGATCACGAACGACGTCGTCGGAAACATCACCGGCAGCAACGGCATTACCGATAGCTTGAGTACACGACACTTCTCATCGGTCAACGACCTTACGCCGCATCGTCAAATGTCGCGCTACATGCGATTGAAGACTGAGCGATATTATCCAGTCATGACGATCAACCTTATTCCTGATGTTGATCGTCCTGGGAGAGGCGGCGACCATCAATCATTCCAAGCTCACGGCTACACTGCCGTTCGATTTGTCGAGCCGAATGAAAATCTTACGAACCAGCACACGGCAACAGACATTGTCGCGAACATGAGTCCGTCGTATGCTGCACGAGTCGCTCGTGTGAACGCGTTAGGACTTGCGTCGCTTGCATGGGCGCCGGAGAAACCTGCCGTGCCAACTATCGCCGATCCCGGCAACGGAACATCGCTGCGCGTGCAATGGAGCGCAACAACTCCAGTGCCCGACCTTGCCGGCTATCGGGTTGCGGTGCGAGATTCCGGAGGATTGTACTACTCACGCATCGTAGATGCGGGCAATGTTCTTCAAGCGACGGTCACGGGACTGACCCCGGGAGTGAGGGTTGCGGTCAGTGTTTCGGCGTATGACACGGCGGGGAATGAAAGCATGTTTTCTGCGGAAGCATTGACAACGCCATTTGCCGTTCCATCGGCTCCTGCGAATTCTTCTTCAACGTCCTTTGTAAACAATGTCGTGCTCACATGGAGTCCGAACCCGCAGCTTGACGTGACGAAGTATCGGATCTATCGAAGCGCGTCGCGTACAACGGGCTTTGCTCGTTACGATTCTGTTCTAGTTCCTCTGACGAGCTACACAGATGCAAATATGTTGCTGCGGACACTATACTTTTATCAAGTGCGAGCCGTTGATTCTGACGGCAATGAGAGCTCGCCGTCTGCTGTCATTGCCGGGCAACGAGTCTCACATGATGGAGGAATCTTCGTTGTGGATGGAACGCGTGATGGACCCGGCAGTCCCGTTGCTCCGACTGACGAGGCAGTTGATAGCTTTTACGTCGCGCTGCTGGCAGGCTTTCGAAGTTCCGGCGATTGGGATGTTGCTGATAGCGCGTTGCAGAGCATTCGCATCTCCGATGCCGAGATGGGAAAGTTCTCGACAGTTGTGTGGCACACGGACGTTCGGTTAGGGTCGCCACTTTATCAAGATACAACCGAACTAAGAAAATATCTGCAACAAGGTGGACGATTGGTTTTGAGCGGGTGGAAGCTCTCTGCGTCGTTCAATAGTTCCAACACTTTCGTTGTCAGCTATCCTCCAAACAGTTTCGTACCGAGATTTGTAAAAGTAGATTCAACCCAAACAAGTGGTATACTCGCGCGAGACTTCAAAACTGCGCAAGCCGCGTTTGCGGGTTACAGCGATGCAACAGTTGACAGCGTGAAAATTCCAACGTACGGGGGCGCTCTCGTGAACACGGACGTTGCACTGCTACCGTACGCAGTGATGAACGTGCAAACACTCTTCACGCATCGTGGAAGAGTTCCCGGATCGCTGTTGGAGGGAAAGCCGGTTGCGTGGCGCTATCTCGGTGACTTCAAAGTCGTTGTCTTTGATTTTCCTTTGTACTACATGCGACAGGGTGAAGTCCAAGCGGCACTGCGGAAAGCCTTGCTTGATCTTGGTGAGACTCCGTTGAGGGTTGAGCAAACGAACGCAGGAGTGCCGAATGCGTATGCGTTAGCGCAGAACTTTCCGAATCCGTTCAATCCATCTACAACTATCGAATTTCAAATAACAAATAACGAATTTGTTTCGTTGAAAGTTTACAGCGTCCTCGGACAAGAAGTCGCGACACTCGTGAATGAAGAGTTGAAATCGGGGAGTTACAAAGTGGTGTTCGATGCGTCCCGATCCAAAGGGGGATACGCCTCCGGCGTATATTTCTACAGAATCACATCGGGCTCGTTTGTTGACACGAAGAAAATGATCCTGAGTAAGTAACTGATGTTGCGCAAAGAAAAGAAATGGGAACGCGGATGAAATGGATATTCGCGGATTTGTTTTTTGTTGACTGTGGAGATTTCGAATGTATTCTAACAATCTGGATTTACAGAAATTCTTATCCGCTTTAATCCGTCCAATCCGCGTCATCCGCGTTCTATTCTATGTTGTCATGCGCAGCGTCAGTAAAGAAGTCTACCCACGGTGGCGTTAGTGTTCTGAATGTCGTTCCTACCAATAGATTCAGTTCTTCCCGAACTTCTCGCGAAACTTTCCAAGCACTCGTCCGTCGTTCTTTCTGCTGAACCCGGTGCCGGAAAGACAACACGCGTTCCCATCGCTTTACTGAAAGCTGAATGGTTATCAAGAAAGAAAATCGTCATGCTCGAGCCGCGTCGTCTCGCTGCGCAACGGGCGGCGGAGTTCATGGCGTCGCAGCTTGGTGAGAAAGTCGGGCAGACTGTCGGGTATCGCATTCGCGGCGATGCGCGGGTCAGCGCGGCAACGCGGATTGAAATTGTCACCGAGGGAATCCTCACTCGACTTCTGCAAACCAATTCAGAGCTTCCCGATGTTGCCATCATTATCTTCGACGAGTTTCATGAGCGGAGCATTCACGCGGATTTAGGGCTTGCGCTCACCCTTGATGTACAGCAGCATCTCC
>JANNUB010000507.1:0-15275 GCA_031394795.1 Ignavibacteriota bacterium
GCTGTTGGCTTTCTGCTCACGTGAGGAGTTGAGACACTCTACAGAACATAGCTAATACATAACTGGCGAAATAGAGTCGCCACTGTTTATCTGAGGATGTCCCAAACGCCGTTGAGAAAATTTGAGATGAGGAGTTGAAATAGAACATGGCGATGCTTACTCTGAGGAGTACATTCTACGAAAAACATAAACCTCAGAAAGGATTCATCGCCATGAGCGAGAGTAAAGTAGAGAAAAGCCGAACACAAATCAAATTGCAGTTCGGCGAAACCGGTTCGCAGAGGTATAACATTGATCAGCTTGTAGAAGAGTTGGGTTTGGAGATGGAGGCGTTTGCAACCTCAGCAGGGGTTCTCGTGATGCAATGCATCATGGATGGAGAAGTGGAGCAGTTGGCAGGCAAACGCCAGTCCCATGGGAGTGCTATCAATCGCTGGGGAAAGGATGACGGCACTGTGATGCTTGGAGGACAAAAGGTCGGCATTCGACACCAGCGGTTGCGAAGATGCGACGGAAAAGAAGTACCTCTCCCAAGCTATGAACGCTTTCGAGACAGCGGCGACCGAGCGCGAGCGGTGTATCAGCGATTGATAGCTGGCGTCAGTTGTCGCACGTACGAGCAAACGGTCGAAGCTGTCGCCGATGGGTACGGTGTGTCGAAGTCGGTGGTGAACCGGGAGATGGTGCATGCAACGGCGCAGAGGTTGCGTGCGTTGAGCGAGCGCGACTTGTCGGACTTTGATGCATGGGTGCTCGTTATTGATGGCATCAAGGTCGGCGGCAGTATGGTGATAGCGGTATTAGCGGTGGATTCCCTTGGAAAGAAGCGGTTTTTAGGATTCCGCGAAGGTTCGACGGAGAACAGCCGCGTGTGTATGGACTTGCTGCACGATTTGACGAGACGCAAGCTCAGAATAGATCATCCCTTTCTTGTTGTCATTGATGGATCGCCGGCGTTGCGTTGTGCGGTCGAGGAAGTGTTGGGCGAGTTGGCGCAGATCCAGCGATGCCGACAGCACAAGTGTGAGAACGTGAAGAAGTATCTGCCCAAAGAATATCACGCAGAGTACGAACGGAAGATCAAGGCGGCGTATGCGATGAACAGCTATGACGATGCACGCAGCGCTCTGACGAGTGTCATTCGTGAGCTCGGACGGGTCAACACCAGTGCAGCCGAAAGTCTGGAGGAAGGGTTCGAAGACACATTGACCTTGCATCGTTTGGAGATTCCGCCCTGCTTACGCACAAGCTTCGCGACGACGAATCTGATCGAGTCGCCATTCTCGCATGTACGTACTGTGATGCGGAACGTGAAGCGATGGAGAAAGGGAACGACGCAAACTCAGCGATGGACAGCTACAGCGTTGTTAGAAGCGGAGAAGCGATTCAGGAAAGTACGCGGGTATAAGTCTATGTCGGTGTTGATTGCTGCCCTTGAGACAGCGCATCGATCCGGCGAGAAGCAAGAACGTTTGGCTGCATAGCCTTAAACGCTCAGAGTAGCGTCGCCCTCAAATTGCCAACGGACAATGGGACAATCTCTTCTCATGCACCTCCAATTCCAAGGCGCAGCGCGAACAGTAACCGGCTCAATGCACGTTCTCACCGTGAACGGCAAAACAATTTTGCTCGACTGCGGCATTTATCACGGCAGGCGCGATGAGGCGCGCGCGTTGAGTAATCAAACGACAACATGCGATACGAAAGCACACTTTAAATTTTGAACTTTTAATCCATCGCTCTGGAGCGTTGCAACGCAGGTTAGTTCCAGTCCGTTAGCTGAAAGGATGTTCCATTTGGGTATCCGTGAAGTTCGTTTGAAAGTCTCTGTGAAAGTTCTAATGAGGATGATGCGCGTAGCATTGACCCCCAGGGGATGGCTATTAAAAACAAAACTGTCAAGTGGAGCTGTTATCTATGGAAAAAATTATGCAGGATTTGGGGGGCGAGGCGTATATATTTATCGAGATTCCATCGAACCCGAGTTTCAATACCTCGAGAGATTCCTGGACTTAGGGGGTGTTTTTGTAGATATTGGTGCTAATACAGGTATATACAGCATTAGAGCTGCAAAACACCTTGGTACCAATGGTGTTGTTTTGGCGGTAGAGCCATTTCCTGGCGTATTAGCCACCTTGCATCACAGCATTCAAGCCAATGGCTTCACCAATGTCAGGTTGAGGAATTTTTGTGTCGGTGATCGTACGGGTGTTGGGATACTCTGGGGGAATTTTGGAAGACCTACTTCATTTAGCCTGATCAAGAGAGACCCGAGCGCTTCGCCTCTCTCAATACTAACAGTTTCACTAGACGATTTATTCGAGTGGGAAGGCTTAGATCGCCTTGACTATCTAAAAATCGACGTCGAAGGCGCAGAACAAGAAGTTCTGATAGGTGCAAAGAGAGTAATAGAGAAGCATCGCCCGATTATACAATTAGAAATCTCTATAAAGGATATTCCGATTCAATTATTCGACTATTCGATTTTCTATGCGCCTCATAGCCCCAATAAGGTCTGTATTCCTAACGAACATTCGAAGATTGAGGTACCCAAACAACTAGGCTGGACACAAATAACTAACTGACGTTACGCAGGACAACAAAGAATAGAACGCGTTCCCATTTCTTTTCTTTGCGCAACATCTCTAACTAACTGATCCAGCAAGACTATCGTGTGGGCAACTTATTCACTAATCCTCCATTCACTCCCTTATGCAACTCCAATTTCAAGGCGCAGCAAAAACAGTAACAGGCTCGATGCACGTTCTCACCGTCAGTCGAAGACTCCCGACGGGTCGGATCATCGACGACTCGTTGAGCGGCAAAACGATTTTGCTGGATTGCGGCATTTATCACGGCAGGCGCGATGAAGCGCGGCGCGTGAACGAAAATTTTCCGTTCGACCCGCGCAGCATTCATGCCGTCGTTCTTTCCCACGCGCACATTGATCACAGCGGCAACTTGCCAACGCTCGTCAAGCAAGGATTTCGTGGACCGATCTATTGCACAAAGGCTACGAAGAGTTTGTGCGAAGTGATGCTGAAGGACAGCGGACACATCCAGGAGAAGGACATAGAGTTTGTCAACAAGAAGAATAAAAAGAAGGGTCTGCCACCCGTTGAGCCGTTGTACACGAAGGAAGATGTTGAAGACACGATTCCGTTATTCAAGGGACAAGACTACGCAACGACGTTCGAGGTTGTTGACGGCATTGAAGCGCGGTTTGAAGACGCCGGACATATTCTCGGGTCTGCCGCAGTTGCACTTACGCTAAAGGAAAATGGAAAAACCGTCACGCTCGCGTTCACCGGCGATCTGGGAAGACCGAAGCTTCCGATTCTTCGCGACCCCATTTTCATCGGCGACGCAGACTATCTGATTAGCGAAAGCACGTACGGCGGCAGGTTCCACGCTCCTGTTGCCGCGATGGAAGAGCAACTGCTCGGTCCTCTTCGTCGTGGCTGCGCCCGCGGCGCAAAAATGATTATCCCCGCATTCAGCGTCGGGCGAACGCAGGAAATTGTGTACGTTCTTCATAACTTGAGCGTGCAGGGAAAAATCGATCATCTCCCGGTGTTTGTTGATAGTCCGCTCTCCGTCAACGTGACCGAAGTGTTCAGAAAACACCGCGAATGTTTTGATGAAGAGACGTGGAAGATTATCAACTCACCAACCGAGAATGACCCGTTCGGCTTTGAACGCCTCGCGTATGTTCGCGATGTCAACCAATCCAAAGAGCTGAACGAGCGGAAAGGGCCCTTTATTGTTATCTCTTCACAGGGAATGTGCGAGGCGGGACGCGTGCTGCATCATCTCAAGAATAGTATCAGCGATCCGAAGAACATGGTGATCATCGTCGGCTACCAGGCGGAACATACGCTCGGCAAAAAGATTGTCATGAAGGAACCGACGGTGAACATCTTCGGCGAGCCGCAGGAATTGAAAGCAGAAGTTGTCGTGCTCAACTCATTCTCCGGTCACGCGGATAGAAACGAGCTGCTCGAATACGCGAACAAGTTCGACAAAAAACGATTGAAGCAAACGTTCCTCGTCCATGGCGATGTTGATCAATCGGAGAAACTCGCGAGCGGTTTGACGGAAGCAGGATTATCGCGCGTGGGCGTTCCTTCGCGGGGCGACACTGTACAATTGGTGTGAACATTCACTGGCAATGATTCATCGTGCGATGGGTTTTTCACCACAAAGGAAACAGAGACAACGGAGAAAAGTTCTTCTCCGTCACCTCTGGTTTCTCTGCCTGCCCGCCGCGTTGCTTTGGCAGGCGGGTGGTCTCTTTCTGCACGCGCAAGAGACGCAACGACCCGCTGACTTTTCCCCACCGTCAGCCGATTCGCTGGTTCGTCGCAACACCGCCAGCGTTCTCTTCGATCGCAACCTCAACACGTTCAACTGGATTGGCAATCTGGTCGTTGATACTAGTGCATTCGGCAATCGCATTCGAGTCAAAGGATCGTTTAGCTCGAACATCATTCTCATCGAAGCAACAGGCTCTTCCCGCGAGCAACGGCTGCGGAGCGATCAATTCAAAGACTCGATCCTGCTCTACCGACCGCTTACAGAAAGCATCACCGCGAAAGCGCATTGGTCATCGTTGATCTATTCCGACAATAGAGCCGTCGGGTTGAGCACGGCGTCCGTGAATGAAATTCTCGCCGGCTTCGAATATCTTCCTAACGAGTATCTTGTGCTCAGCCCCATGGCGGGACACCGATGGAATAACCAAATCGGCTTCGGCGACCGCGGCGTAAGCTACGAGCTTTCCGCACATACGAACAACATTGACGTTGACGGTTACCTGATTAATGGAAGCGCGCAGTTTCATCAAGACAGGGTAAACCCGCGGCTGCTCGAGCAGCATTTTGCCCGCGTCGGCACCCAAAAGTACTTCTTGGGCAACACGCGCGACAGCATGGAAATACGCTTCAACAAGAATAGGAGAGAATTCTACAGCCTCGCTTCCAGCGCACTGGAGAGTAGAGTTGAGAATATCTTTTCGTTCACAAATCTTCTCGACTACGAATTCGACCGGAGCTTTCTCACATCGCTGTTTGTCAACGTGTACACCAGAGCGCTCGACAAGGATTTTCGCGCCGTTGCGATCCCTTTGCAGCCGGGTGCATTCCGTAACACCGGTATTGACGAGTTCCGGCTCGATGCTTTCGCCCAGGCAAGATATTTCGATGACGAGAGCGGTCTTTCTCTTACCACACGCCTTGCGCATAGTGAGCGGAATGAGCGGCACTTTTTGAGATCAACAGGGGCGGCAGACCAACGCGAATTGGAACAACAGGAACAATCAAAAGACAATCTCGCTCGGAACACTTCCCTTTCCGGCACGTTCGACCTGCCGATCTCCCGATCCGACCGGGTCGCTCTCGCAGGCACGGCGAACATCCTCCGGTACGATACACCCAGCGAAACGAATGACGACGACCGCGACGAGTTGCTCGTGGAGCTGTCGCTTGCCACATTCCACACTGTGAGCCGCTCGCTCGACGTGTCGTTTACGCTGAACGGTACGTTGAGTCATCTCGTCTATCTTCTCAGCGCGCGAAGTACCAACAATTCCATCAACCGCATTCTCCGATTCTCGCCCAGAACCCTCTTTCATCCCTTTCCGTGGCTGACAAGCATGAACGGTTTCGAGGTGCTTGCCAACTATACCGTGTTTGATTTCGAGCAAACCTCCGCTCAAGTCCGGAGCTTTTCCTACCGACAATTTGGATGGGTAGACTCGACCGCGCTGGAGATAACGGACCGGCTCGGTATTGACTTTTTTGTTTTTTTGAAATTGTATGATCGGGGGCAACTGAATTGGAGCGAGTTCACCGAACGGAGAGAAAATTCATTCGTTGACAAGTCGTACACCGTGCAAGCTCGTTTCTCACCCGATCCCGGAACGGTTATCGCAGTCGGCATGCGCTATTTCAGTCAGACGAGGTATTCGTACAACGGCGCGGACCGGCGGCTCGATGTCTTTTTTCGCAGTTTTGGTCCCACGTGTCTAATCCTGTGGCGGATGAACAAGTTCAGCGAGATCGGCATACAAGGGTGGTATGAATTGCGAAAACTTGGGGGTGCAAGCGCACGATCTCTTGCAAACATGGCCATGAACATCAACATCATGCTTTGAGACTATGGGTTCGACTATTCGGATGACTCTTTCGAGCAATCCCAGATCCGTCGGTCGTGTCGAAGGATTCCTTCAAAAGGTCGGCAGGAAGATTCAGCTCGATGAAATTCAAATGCACAAACTCATGGTCTCGCTGACCGAGGCGGTGAACAATGCCATCGTACACGGCAATAAATCCAACCCGAGCAAGAAAGTGAGAGTGGTGTGCGAATGCCTGCCGGAACTTCTGGAGTTCAGTATTACGGACGAAGGCAAGGGCTTCAAGCCGGAGGAAGTGAAAAACCCTTTGCACGAGGAGAATCTCCTTTGCACAAGCGGCAGAGGTATTTTCCTGATGCGCACGCTGATGGACAAAGTTGAGTTCGAGACTTCGGGGAGCGGCATGGCTCTCAGACTTGTGTTGGCGTTGAAGAAGTAGAACGCTACCAGGTTGTAAATTCTCTTGCTACTTCCACAAAGAAGATTTACTTTTCTTGTAGTCATCTTTCCCCTTGACGCTGAGTCGAGAGTAACTAACCAAATCAAAATTCCGATGGAGCTATCATGAAACACGTATCCATTGCATTGCTATCGCTGTTGATATGCACCGGTTCCGTGCTGAGCCAGATTGCACAAGGTCCGGCAAGCGGTTCCGTGGCGAGCGGCGTAATCGTCAACACAGACAACTTTGAATCGAACGATAGTCCGGTCATAAACGATCCGCCGCACATGCACAAGCATCCACCGTTCCAGATGTCGCCGATGCCGCCGAACATGCCCGCGCCGACTGCACCGGAGGGCTCGAATGTTTTCCACGATCCGTCGGTGAATCCGAATTCTCCCGACAGTCCGCCACCGATTACGCTCGCGAGTTTCATAGGCAACAACCAAACGAACGGCATCCCACCGGACCCGCATCTCGCCGTTGGACCAAGCCACATCATTCAAGTCGTCAACTCGTCGTTCCGCATCAGCGACAAATCGGGCACGACAATCAAAACCATCGGCGCGAACGCGTGGTACCAAAGCACGCTGTCGAATTCCGGTCCCTTCGATCCGAAAGTATTTTATGACCACCATGCCAATCGCTGGCTCATGGTGTGGGACAACCAAAACGACGCGACGCAGACCGGGTACTTTCTTGTCTCAGTTTCGGACGATGATAATCCGATCGGGCAATGGCTCAACTGGGCGCTTCCATCGAACGTCTACGGCTCAACAGTGAGCGGTACATGGCAGGACTATCAAGGCGTCGGGTATGACCGGAATGCATTTTACATCACAGGGCGGCATTTCGGATACGTCAGCGGTTATTTCGGCAATGCCGTGCGCGTTCTTCCGAAGGCGCAATTTCTCGGCAGCACGCCGGGTGCGATTACGTGGTGGGATTTCTGGGCGCTGCGCGACGTAAACGGAAACGATGTTGATGGCATTCGCCCCGCGATTGTTTTGTCTGCGCCCGAGGAATATTATCTGGCGGGCCCGCCGAGTTTCTCCGGCGGAACGTACTTCGCTCTCTACAGAATAACGAACACTCTCGGAACACCGGCAATCTCATGCGTAAACGTACCGGCAACCGCATGGAGCGGCGCACCACCCGCCGGACAGCCGAACGGCGTCGCCCCATTTGAGTCGGGCACATCTCGTGTACGCCACGAACCGATCTATCGCGATAGCTCATTATGGATGGCACACTCCGTCGGCAACGCGGGATTCTCCAACGTCCGCTATGTGCGCATCAATGTTCCTACAAATACGACGATCGAGGACGTTTCCTTCGGCGCTTCAGGCTATTACCATTTCTATCCCGCGCTTGCAGTGGACAAGGACAATAACATCGGCATTACGTTCTCGCGATCAAGTTTTTCAGAATTTGCCGGAGCGTATTACACATGGCGCTTCGCGACTGATCCAGCCGGCTTGCGCCCAACCGAGCTGATGCGCTCCGGGGCGGGAACGTACTTCGTGACGGGAGGCGGCACACGCAATCGTTGGGGAGACTACATGGGCGCGGCACTTGATCCCGCGGACAAAAACAATTTGTGGTTCTTAACGGAATATGTTGCCGCAACAAACACATTCGGCGTGTGGGTGCACGGCATCCGCATGGCGCCATACACAGGCGCTCGCGTTGCGTCAACTGTTGCGTCCAGAGATTTTGAGAGAGTGGAGGTCGGTCTTTCCAGCGACACGATGGAAATCAAAATCAACAACATCGGCACGAACACGCTGACGGTCTCGGGCATCACCAAGAGCAACGCGGCGATGAACCTCCTGAATCTTCCATCGTTCCCACTGAACCTTGCAACGTACGATTCCGTGAAGATCAAAGTTTTCTTCCGTCCTTCAGCGCATGGGAATGTCAACGACACGATCCGGATCGCGAGCAACGACGCAACGACGTCCATCTTCCGAATTCCATTGACGGGCAAGGGCGTCGTGGTCGGGACCGCGGTTGCGGGAAGGTTGTATGCCGCTTCCGGCCCGCCGGATGTGAGCAAGCTCTACACGGTGAACACAACGACGGGAGTTGCAACTCCGGTCGGTGAGACAGGTGTAACGGAAATCCAGGGAATGACGATCCATCCTTCAACGCGGGAGTTGTATGGCTTTTCTTCTTCGACGACGGCGTCGCGGCTCTACCGCATCAGCACTGGCGGGGGAGATGTACTTCCTGCAAAGAGTTTTCCCCTCGGCAACGTCCGCGCCATTGCATTCGCTGGTGACGCCTCGCTTTACGCGGGGATCAACACTGGGAGTCTCTATCGTGTCAACATTGGGACGGGAGATACGACATTCATCGGAGCACACACAAGCACAATTGTGTACGCGTCGTTTGCTCTCAATCCGATCACAAACAAGCTGTGGGCGTCCGTCCGCCCACCCATCATAAACCGCGACAAGATTTACACCGTAAACACATCCACCGGCGTGGCGACAGAAGTTGGCAGCACAGGCGGGAACAATATAACCCCAGCGATCGCTTTCGACGCCCGCGGCAGATTGTTCGGGTTGAAGGGATTCTCAACGCAGATTGATACTCTTATCGTGATTGACACGACGACAGCGTTTGGGACGCGCATCGGAGCGATGGGCTTCGCGGGAATTCAAGCTATGGCGACGCGCAGCGACTCCACGACCAGTGTACGCGAAATCGCGGCAACTATCCCAAACAAATTCTCGTTGGAACAAAACTATCCGAACCCATTTAACCCGGAAACAGAAATCAGATTTCAAATATCAGAAATCAGTCATGTGACACTCAAAGTGTTTGATGTTCTCGGCAGAGAAGTCGCGACGCTTGTGAATGAGAAGCTCAACCCGGGAGTTTATGAAGCACCGTTTGGGGCTGCTTCGTTGGCGAGCGGAATGTACTTGTACCGACTTGAAGCCGGTTCGTTTGTCGAGACGAAGAAGATGCTCCTCCTTCGTTGACGCAAAAGAAATCTCTCCTCCTCCTCCTCCTCGTAGAGTGGTGAGTCAAACGACTCACCATTTTTTTTGCAGCGAAACGATTCTCTCGCTCGACAGAAATCCGTATATTTGTTGACTATGATTTCGGCAGTCAACATTAATCTCTCATTCGGTAGACGCGAGCTGTTCAAAGACTGACGCCGATTGAGGTGCGGGATGAGATGGTGCCGCGGCTGTACAAGCTGCGCGATGAAGGGAAGATTGATGGATTGCGCATTGCGGAAGAATGCCGCGTGGATCCGAATCCGTTGAAGTATTATTTGAGATGAAGTGCAAGGCAAAAGGTAAAGCTCAACGTGAAGTGTTGAAAGTGGAAAAATAGTTGAGATTGGATTGAATGGTATGAAGTTACTATCTTTCTTGTAGCAGAAGAGAGGGTGTGCTATGAAGCTTGAACAATTGGTTGAAGAGAAGAAGGAAGAAATTAAACGCATTGCTGAAAAGCATGGAGCGTATAACGTGCGTGTGTTTGGCTCCGTCGCTAGAGGCGAGTCACAGAAAGGAAGCGATGTGGATTTTCTTATTGACGCGGGGGAGAAGACTTCATCATGGTTTCCTGGCGGGCTGATTGCAGACCTTGAAGACCTCTTAGGTGCAAGAGTAGATATTGCAATGTCTGATGCGCTGTATCCAGAAATCAAAGTAGAAATTCTAAGCGAGGCTGTTCCATTGTGAAACGAGACCGCCTATTCCTTCACCATATTCTAAGGTGCATTCAACGTATCGAAGAATACAACGTTAGTGGTAAAGAGTCGTTTATTTCCTCTGCTATGGTTCAGGACGCCGTTATGCGAAATCTTCAAATTATGGCGGAATCGTCACAGCGCATATCAGATGAACTCAAACAACGGTATTCACACGTTGATTGGAAGGGGATAGCGGGGTTCAGAAATGTCTTGGTTCACGACTACCTTCGGATAAACCTTCTGCGGGTTTGGATGATAATCGAGCATGAAGTGCCAAAGCTCAAGGATGATGTAACCGCTATTCTCAAACAAGAATACATATCATGATGCTGCGCGACAAGCTCATCGAAAAAAACATCGGCTCGAAGAATGATTTTCGCTGGCGCAGTCACGAGATTACGCGCATCGAAGGGTTCAGCGATGCGGTGTTTGCGTTTGCGGTAACGCTGCTCGTTATCTCGCTCGAAGTTCCCGAAACGTTCGATGAACTGCTGCACGGCATGAGTAACTTTATCGCGTTCGGCTGCGGATTTACGCTGCTGTTCTTTGTATGGTACAACCAATATGTTTTCTTTCGCCGCTACGGGCTTCAAGACCCCGTTACGATTACGTTGAACGGTGCACTTCTTTTTGTCGTTCTCTTCTTTGTGTATCCACTCAAGTTTCTTTTCACCATTCTCATTAAGATGTTCAGCGGTCAATCGCTGCTCGTCACGTTCCCCAATGGAGCCGTCGAACCCGCTATTCGCGGCGAGCAGATGCAGCAGTTGATGACGACGTATGGCTTGGGCTACATCGCAGTCTTCCTCGTGTTTGCATTGCTCTACCGTCACGCATACAAGAAGCGAGCGGAGCTTGAGCTGACAGAGTTGGAGCAGTATGATACCCGCACAAGTATTCGCGAAGCACTGTTGAGTGTTGCGGTCGGTGTGCTTTCGGTTTTGATTGTGTCGATCGGCGGTTCGGGGTGGTCTGCCGTTTCGGGCTTTACGTATTGCTTACTCGGTCCCGTAATGGCGGTGCATGGAGCGATGTCGGGGAAGCGGCGAAAGAAATTGGAAAGCTATGTCGAATGATTTTGGATACGTTGCAGAATGCAGAGCGGTATTACTCGCTGCATTCTTGGTTCAAGCTCGCTCTCCTTTCTTGAGGTCTTCAAAGCGGTGGTGAATGTAACGGCGTGAAGCGGCAAATCACTAAACGTCGGCGTGTGTTCCATACCAAACGTCGCTTCATGGCTCCATCTCTATGGAAGTCCTCAACAGTCCCAACCTTTGCCTGCCTTCTCTGAAAGCCTTGAGCGCGCGTCTGCTATTTCGCGCTATCTCTGCGCGGCATCTCTCGATAAGCCGCTTCTTCACAACCTCAACCACAAATCATTTCTCCTTTCTGAAAAAAAATATTCAAGTCGAACTCTGGGCAAACGTGGCATCTTCTCTCGTTCAACAGGAATCCGTATATTGAAACCCTATGATATCAGCAGTCAATTTAGAACTCTCATTCGGCGGACGAGAACTCTTCAAAGACGTCTCCTTCCGCATCGGCACCCATGACCGTATCGGACTTGTCGGCTCCAACGGCACGGGCAAGACGACGCTGTTGAAAATCTTGCTTGGCGAAGCTTTGTCCGATACGGGCGATGTCGCGCGCGCCAAGTTCGTAACCGTCGGGTACTTGCCGCAAGAAGGGATGCATGTCGAAGGACGCTCGCTTTACAAAGAAGTCGAGACGGCGTTCGGTGACGTGATTGAAACGCAGTCACGTCTTGAGAATGTTCATCTTCGAATGCAGGAAGTGACCGACCACGAGAGCGAGGAGTTCAGCGAGCTACTCGAACTCTACGGCGAGCTTCAGCATAAATTAGAAGACAGCGACGCGTTCCGTATGAAAGCAAAGATCGAAAAAGTGCTGCTCGGTCTCGGCTTTTCCGTTGATGATATGGACCGGCAAACCGACGAGTTCAGCGGCGGCTGGCAAATGCGTATCGCGCTTGCGAAGCTTCTTCTCATTCAACCTTCGCTTCTTCTTCTCGACGAACCGACGAACCATCTCGACCTCGACTCATTGCAGTGGCTTGAAGAGTATCTGCAATCGTATGAAGGCGCGGTCATTGTTGTCTCGCACGACCGCCGCTTTCTCGACAACATGACGACGAAGACGTATGAACTGAGTCTCGGCAAGCTGACGGAATACGCGGGCAATTACAGTTTTTACATCGTGGCAAAAGAAGAGCGCAAACAACTCACGCTTGCAGCGTACAAGAATCAGCAACAACAAATCAAACAGACGGAACAATTCGTCGAGCGCTTCCGCTACAAGGCAACGAAGGCGCGGCAAGTGCAAAGCCGCGTGAAAATGTTGGAGAAGATGGAGCTTGTCGAGATTGAAGATGAAGAGAGCGGCATTCGTTTCAGTTTTCCTCCCGCGCCATCCGGCGGACGCGTTGCGATGGAGTTGAAAGGAATTCACAAGAGCTATGGCGAGAAACGCATATTCAACGGAATTGATTTCGATATTGACCGCGGCGACCGCATTGCATTCGTCGGCGTAAACGGCGCGGGCAAATCAACGCTCTCGAAAATTATCGCGGGCGTTGAGCCGTTTGAAGGCGGCGAGCGAAAAGTCGGGCACAATGTTGTCGTCTCCTACTTCGCTCAACATCAAGCAGATGAATTGAATCCGCGCAACGATGTGTTGGGAACGGTTGATGAAGTCGCCGTTGGCGAAATTAGGAAACGCCTTCGCAACTTGCTCGGTTGTTTTCTGTTCAGCGGCGATGATGTGTTCAAGAAAGTCGGCGTGCTTTCGGGAGGCGAGAAGAGCAGGCTCGCGCTTGCAAAGATGTTGTTGCAACCGTGCAATCTCATCATCATGGACGAGCCGACGAACCATCTCGACATGCGCTCGAAAACGGTGATGCAGCAGGCGTTGCTGAACTTCGAAGGAAGCTACGTCATTGTCTCGCACGACCGCGACTTCCTCGACCCGATTGTGAACAAAGTAGTCGAGTTTAGCAAGGGCCGCATCAGGACATATCTCGGCAACGTGAGCGAGTATATTTACGCGAAGCAGAAAGAGCAAAACGTCTCGCAAGCAACGACCGATGCGGTTCAGCGGCAGAGGAAGAAAGACGAACCAAAACTCTCCGACAAAGAACGCAAACGCATCGAAGCCGAGCAACGGCAGAAGCGTTCACATCTCACGAAGCCCATTCAGCAGAAGGTCTACAAACTCGAACGAGAGATCGAGACAAAGGAAAAGCAAAAGAAAGATTTTGAAGAACTGATGGGTCATGCCGACTTCTACAAAGACGGCGAGAAAGTGAAGCACGTGACTGCGCAATACAAAGCCTTGGAAGCCGAGTTGGCGGACATCTACTTCAAGTGGGGGGAGTTGACGAAGGAGTTGGAGAGGGTGTCAGTGGAATTCAAAAATTAAACGCGGCGTCGCGCCATGGCAAAAACGAAAAAGCGCATCGTCGCTGTCGCCAAATCCGATAACTATGGAACGCTCGTCGGCGACATCTCCGTTCTTCTCCACGAAGCACGGCGCGTGTCGGCACGGTCAGTCAACGCGGTTCTCACGGCGACGTATTGGCTGATCGGACGAAGGATGGTAGAGTTTGAGCAGCGTGGAGAGAAACGTGCGGAGTATGGTGGGCAGTTGTTGGAGAAACTCGCGCGCGACCTCTCTCAACGTTTTGGTCGCGGCTTCTCTATCGATAACCTTGAAACGATGCGACTGTTCTATCTTGCATATCCTGTGGCAGCGGTTGCAGATCGTTTTCCACTTTCATGGTCACACTACGTGATGCTCGTGCGACGCGTGGATTCTCTGCCCGTGAACACTGGGTGCGTGAGGATGAGAACCCGCCCGTTGGAATCATTCTCTGCGCGGAACGAGATTTCGCAGTAGCAAAGTATGTACTCGAAGGTCTTCCTAACAAGATACTCGCCGCAGAGTACAAGCTTGCGCTGCCCAGCGAGAAAGTGTTGGAAAAGGAATTGATAGAGACAAAACGATTACTTCAGGTGCGTAGGCGGAGTAGACAGAAGAACTCACCGCGAAACGAAGCGCAATCCAGAAAGCGGAATTGACATTGCTTCGATGATTCTCTATCATGCAATCAAATAGGAGACCGTACACATGCCAACAACAGTAAAAGAAATGTCATTGGAAACCATCAAGAACATGCCTGACGACAGTACGATTGACGACATCATGGAGACACTGTACGTACAGAGGAAGATTTTGGTTGGGCAAGCGGAAATAGACGCCGGCAAAGGGGTCCCTCACGAAGAGGCGATGAAGCTATTGGAGAAATGGCTAACATAGTCTGGTCGCCGCAGAGCCTTCGAGACCTCGACAGCATTGCAGAGTATATTGCGAGAGACTCTCCGTACTATGCGAAAATTTTTGTTGAGAGAATCACGCACCAAACGTTGTACCTGAAGCAGTTCCCCTTCATGGGTCGCCCCGTTCCTGAGTCGTCAAACTCAACTCATCGCGAACTCATCTATAAAAAATATCGAATCATCTACCAAGCGAGCGAAGAAAGAGTCAACATCCTCACGGTTTTCCACACCGCTCGCCTGCTCGATACAGATACCTTGTCTCCAGGTTGACAATATTTGTTTCACGTGGAGAGAGGTGGCAACAAATCAATGTTGCAATGATGAAATGGAGAAATGACTCAATTCCAACGCGGCACCGAACTCACCGTAACACTCGACTCCTTCGCTTTCGAAGGCAAATCCATCGCACGACACGATGGCTTGGTCGTCTTCGTGCAAGGCGGCGTGCCTGGCGATGAGGTGCGCGTCCGTCTTACGAAAATCAAAAACCAATTTCTTGAAGCCGATGTCGTTGAGGTGCTGAAGAAATCCTCGCTTCGCGTTGAGCCGCGGTGCAAATATTTCGGCACATGCGGCGGATGCAAGTGGCAACACGTTGACTATCAGGCGCAACTCGATTTCAAACGT
>JANNUB010000562.1:0-10213 GCA_031394795.1 Ignavibacteriota bacterium
GCCGGAGGTCTACGACCTCGTAGAGGAACTCCTTTTCAGTATAGCCAAAACGCTCTATATCTTCAAGTGGGGCATACATTCGGTCTTTGCGCAAATCTCTCTCGACATCTTGCCAGAAATTCGCCAACTGGAGAGCAGTACAAATGTGATCTGAAAGCTCGCAATGACGCTCGCTTGCATCGTCGAAGAGATGCAACACGATCCGGCCAACGGGATTTGCCGAATGCCGACAATAGTGGAGGACGTCTGCAAAGGTCGCATAACGGTGTACTGTGACATCCATCTTGAACGCCGTGAGCAAGTTTGCGAGCAACTGCTTTGGGATGTTCTTCTGCCGTACAACTTCCGCAAGAGCGACAAAGATAGGATGAGAGGCATTGCCTTGATAGCACTCGTCCAGCTTTGTCTGCCAATCGTTCAGCGCAACCAGTCTTTCAGCCGGTGAGCGGTTTCCCTCGTCTGCCAAATCATCTGCCGTGCGTGCAAAAGCATAGATGGTGGCAACTGCCGGTCGAAGATGCTTTGGAAGAAAGAACGACGCGACAGGAAAGTTCTCGTAGTGCGAGTAAGCAAGATCTTCGCAGTGTTGAAATGCGTGCCCGAGAGAGATTTGAGCGCGATTCGCTGGATTTGTGTTGTCCACGTTTTCAATGAAAATGGTTGGCGTACCTTCAAAGTATCCAATGATGCGCGGAGTTTCAAGACGGGATGGTGGGACTTCCCCAAATCAAAAACGGAAAAAAGCTTGCCACTAAGACACCAAGACACTAAGGTTTCACGAAGTTTTTTGGTTTTGTCCTTGCTCAGCCTGTTGTCGAGAAAAATTCTCTTTGACTTGAACCGCGCTTACTTTGTGAATCCTTTGTGTTCTTTGAGCCTTTGTGGCAATTTGTTGTTTTCGTTTTGGGGAATCTCCAAGGGATGGCTCTCTTGCGACAACCATGTACAACCGGAGCAGCTTGGTTTTTTTCTCGAATAGGTTTATCTTGACTGGTAGAACAATGGCGGGATAGCTCAGTTGGTTAGAGCGTCGGAATCATAATCCGTAGGTCGTGGGTTCGAATCCCTCTCCCGCTACACCGCGTTTCACCGACCATGGAGATCAAACAACGTCGTGACGTACGCGCCTGCCCCGAACCCGACCATGGGCACCGCTCCGTCATAGAACGACGTCTTGCCGTCGTACAATTCGGGAATAAGATTGAAGTTGATCTCGGCCTGATCGGTGACCCACGTGAGCAGTTCGGCTGCCCGCTTCGTATTATTGAATCGGTGCATCGCCGAGGCAACACGCAAATCGAGCAGTATCCACTCTGCGGTTTCGTACCAATCTCCCTTGTTGATGCGCGAGAATCCCGGCCCCGTCGTGATGCCCAATGCCCGCTCGTACTCTCGAAGGTGCGACGAGAACATCGCCTCCATCAGTCCCGATGTAAATGCCTCGAATGTTCCGCCATCGTAATAATCATAGCCGTTTGGGTCAACGGCAGATGTATTGCCTTTGATGAGTCTGTTCTCCACCACGAGATGTCGGCGGATTCCGTTGAGCAGTCGTTCATACGCCCGCTTGTATTTCTCCGCATCATCGGGCTTCGGTCGTACGCAAAGATCTGCAAACTCTCTCAACCCGATCGCGCACGCAATTGACGTATAGGCAAATTGTTTTCCGGGAAGATGTCGCTCCCACGGACCCGAATCGAGACGGATCAGATCGTTGGTATCGGTGCAAGCGATGATCGCATCGGCAATTTCAGTGGACAATGTCTGAAAATGATTTTCGAAGAACGGCGTGTCTCCGCTCCGCCGCACGTAATCGCTGAATGCGTTGAGAAACAGTCCGAAGCCATCGAGCTCAATGTTCGGTCCATTGACTTCTCCGAAATCCGACTCCTCTCTGCCATTCCCGAAGTAACGACAGACCGAGATTCGGTACGGAACGCCGACGCCGTAATCCTTCCCATCGGTATGTCGGTAATGTACATATTGTCCGGAAGGAGCGTCGAGCATAAACGCCAGGGCGCGACGGGCTTCATCGAACATACCGAGGCGATTCATTCCCATAATCGCGTACGTGGCGTCGCGCACCCACGAAATGTTCCAGCCGCCCGGCGGCAGCGATGCAAGCACCTGCCCTGCCGAATGCGGAAGCACTTCCCGCTGCGACACCTGGGACATTTTCAAGACGCTTATTGATTGTTCGAGGGTCTTCCGTTCCGCGGACGTGAGCGCCTTCGGCATCCGGCACCGCGCAATTGTCGCCCGCATGAACGCCACTTCCGCATCAAGAAGTTCTCCCTTCTGCGCAATCAAATTTGTCTTTGCCTTTCGGACGACATCCGGATCGCGGTGAAGCGAGTCGGTGAAGCCAAAGAGGAAGTACTTTTCCCTCCGCCCGTTGCTCCGATCGAACATTGCGGAATCTACTATCAGTCCAGGTTTGCGCGCTTCATAGGTGAATGAGCACGCGGCGACCTTTCGAGCCGGACCTGCAACAACCGCATAGAAAACTTTCTCCTCTGTTGTAAACGGCGCGACATAGCGCACGCTCAGATCGCGATACGTCGCTTTAATGACGTGTGTGCGTTGTTCGTAGAAGACACTCGTCGGTCGCTCTGCGAGAGTCGGGAGAGTCGGCTTGATGCGATAGACGAACGGTTGGACGAAGCGAGCGGAGTCATATGCTTGAAAGATATGCGGCCGAACGCTTTCAACACACCCCCGACGCTCATTGTACACAGCGGCAATCAACCCGTTCGACGTGACAAGTTGGTAGAACGACTTCTTCGGTCCCGGTGGCGGATCGAATTCCTCTTTCCTGCTCTTGCCGTCATACAAACCGATGGGACCAAACACGATGCCGCCTGCTCCGATCATGTCGTACACGCGGACGGCAAGAATATTTTTTGCCTTCAGAAGTCCGCGCGGAATTTTGTAGAGACGCACCTCCTGGTAAGCCGTCACAGAGTCTGGCGGAAACCTCCCCGTTGATCCGATCAGTACGCCATTCAAATACGTCTCATCGGCATCATCAATCTTGCCGAGCGCAAGGGCGAGTTCTTTGTCTCTCGCGCGTGCAGGGACGTCAAAATGCACACGATACCAGGCAATGCCGTCGTACCCATCGAGTCCCTCCGATTCCCACCAGGCGGGAACGTTGACCGACGTCCATGCACTATCGTTGTACGCCGGGTTGGCAAACGACGAATCATCGCTTGCTTTCAACAGCCATCGGTCGGGCAGAAGAACCGTTTGACTCAGCGCGAGAGATGAGCGGAGAAGAAACAACCAGAGAATCGAGTTGCGAAATGTGAACATGTGGCGTAGAACCTTTCTCACGAAGCAAGTCATTTCACGATTTCAATTTCAACGGAACCTGCCGGCTTCGCCATGCATGCAAGCCGGTGGGTGGCAGTGTTGAGACCGCAGATATCCTCGAGCGCTTCTTTTTCTCCTGCGCTCATCGCGTTGAGTTTCCCGGAAATGATCTTGATCGGGTCGCTGCCGCAAATTCCTGCATGACACTCGGCAACGATCGTTATTCCATTTTTTTCCGCAACTGCGCAAATCGTTTGTCCCGGCTCGAACAAAACAGTCTTGCCCGCGTTCTTGAACACGATAACATTTCCCGACGGCGGAGGGGCGGCGGGTTGGTGGACGGGGGCAATCGGCTGTGCCATCGTAGCCGCTTCGATGCCGGTAACTTCGCTCCGTGATACCGGCGATGTCGTTACGCGGATGGATTTCATCGAACGCTCTTGACGCATGATCAGCTTGAACGTCTGGCTGCCGACGCGGAAGACGTCTTCCGGTTCGATACGGAGCATGTTCCGCACTTTCAGATATGTTCCGTTGACGCTCTTCAAATCCTTGATGGAAACCTTTCCCGCTTTCAGTGAGATGGCAAGATGCCTGCGCGACAACGTCATGTCTTTCGCGTCGAGCGTAATGTCGGGCGCTTCGCGTCCAAGCACGATGGTTTTTTCCGTCAGGGTATGTCCCTTGACGTACGTTCCCAACGCATCGAAATGGTTGAAGACCGCGCCGTTCGCGTCGCTGCGGAAGAGGAGAAATTGTTTTCCCGCGCGTACCAGATCGTTCGATGATACCTCGATGGATTTACCCTCGATCGCGCGCAAGAAAATGCCCGTTACGCTGCCGTCGGCGCGGAGGGAAAAGCCGTCCGGTCCGTGTACAATGGATGCGTGTCGTTCGGACAGGAACGGATCGTCGGGAAAGACGATGTCGCAGAATTTCTTTCCGATGGTCGTGATGCCGTTCATCGCCAGCGGAAGCTCTTCCCCTTCGACACTGCCGACGATGATGCGCGCAAGATACGCATGCGGCTGATCAGGTTTCGCTTCCTTCTTAGCTTCGGGCGGCATGGTGAGAATGCGCGTGAGCGGATCGCGCGCCACCGGTTGCTTGCTCACCTCTTCGACGAAATCAATGCGAACGTCAACAACTTCCTTTCCCGCGACGCGCTGCGCGGCAACTTCCGCGACGAGCACGCCATCCACCAGCGCGGCTTTGATGTTGCCGCGATGTTTCACTTCTTTGAACGTCGCCGGGTCGCCGGCAAAGTTCTCCGTTTCGAGATACACTTGCGAAAGAATGTCTCCGATCAGATAGACGTTCGGCTGCTGAGTTTCCAACAATTGCGTCACACACATCCGTTTCTTGTTCGCCGCGCCGCCGGTCACCATGCTGATGCCCAGAGAGTTGAGAAATGCCTCGGGAATGTCCTCGCCGATACACGCGATACAGGACTCTTTGATAAATTCGAAATGCGATGTTTCGTTCGGCCTGCCGGCGATGACTTTGCGATCGACGCGGAGCGAGAGGTATTCCTTTCGATCATCCGCCGCCACAACTGCGACCGGCTCGCTGTTCGGGTAGTACCGGATGTTGCCGTTGCCGATGTACGCTTCAAAGAAAACATCGGCGAGCGCTTTGGAAACTTTCGGAAGCTTGTCGCCGCGATACGACCAGTACACGGACGATGCGTCGTTGGATTTCACTTTTGCATTCGAAATGGCGATTACTGCTTCCGCTGCGGAAGTTCCTCCACCGATGACAAGCGACGGTCCGCCGACGTACACTTGCGCATCGGCGAGACGATAGGCGATGCCGTCCGTGTTGCCCGGAATATCGAACCGACGCGGCACACCGCGCCCAATCCCGATAGCGACATGTTTTGCAAAAAGCTGTTGCTCTTTCTTGATGTTGTGATTCCACATCTTCACGTGCCAGGCTCCGTCGCCGCGTTTCGTCAGGCCTAACAACTCGATGCCAACTTGCGCGGGCGCGTTGTGCGAAACGTACAGTCGCTTCCACTCATTTACCATGTCGTCCTTATCGAGCGGAGTAAAGTGAAGCGCGGCAATCAAGTCGCCCCCTTTCGGAAAACGCATCTGGTCGCCGCCGCCGAAATCGGGAAGAATCAGCTTATCCTTCGGGTAATCGCGAATGCGCTTCATCAGATCGTCGTAGTCAATCACCAGCGCGCGTAAGCCAAGTTCTTTCGCACGAAACGCGGCAGCCGCTCCCGCCGGTCCTCCACCGACGACGAGGAGGTCGAGAATGTCCGGAAGTGTGACGGGGTTCTTGAGGATGAGTGACCCGTCAGGGTTGTATTCGACTGTGCTCATGATTTATTCTGCTGGATGAACATCAGCGGGTCTTGCTTACGAGCCGCGCCTTCACAACTCCAAACGTCAGCGCCATCCCTTCACGCAACTCGACTTCATACGAGATTTTCTGTTCGTTGATGTACGTGTGATTCTTACTCCCAAAATCTTTCAGCATCAGCTTTCCTCCGCTGAGGGTGAACTCCGCATGTTTGCGTGACACGGAACCGTCTTCAATTCTGATTCCGCAGGATGCGTCCCTGCCGAGAATCGTCGAACCTTCCTTGAGGTCGAACGACGTGCCGGTCGAGTCGAAGACCAGCGCGAAGGATGTTATTTCAAGTTTCGCGGCGCTCGGCGGTGGAGGCGCGACGAACGATGGCTCGGGAGTGAAGTCCATAGAGACTTTCGTCCCTGCGCGGCTTTCGTTCTGTTTCGCCTGTTCCTCACGCAAAGATGGCACGACAAACGGATCGCTCTCGAACATCGTCCTCTGCCGCGTATCCTGAGGCGACGGAACATTCATGATAGGATCAACCGTTTTCGGCTCGCTCGTCTTCACTTCCGGCGATGGCTTCAATTCCGGCGTTCGCGGCTGCGGCGGCTGCGGAATGAAGCCGCTCCCCAATTCCGTTTTCTGCGGTTCTGCTTTCGCGGCATGTTTCGGTCGACGACTCCCTACGGGATCGTAGATCGACTCGTTGAGCGACCGGGCAGTCTGTTGTTTCTGAGCGTCAACAACTTGAAAGAGGAAATCAAATGTGTTGGCAAACGTTATAACGTGCAGCGAGCCGAGCCGCTCTTTCCCTTTCACACGAGCGCCGTCCAACTTCGTTCCGTTGAGGCTCGTGAGGTCTTCGAGAAAATAACTCTGCGCCTTCTCATCGAAGTAAATGCGCGCATGGCGCGAAGAAATAGGTTGCGGATACAACTGAATCGCGCAGTCGGAGCTTTTGCCGATCATTGCGTCCGCACCGATCTCGAAGCTCGCACCGGCGAGTTGACCTGTTTTACAAAAGAGTCGTGCTTTCATTGTCCAAAGCTCCAATATCCAATATCCAATTTCCAAAGAAATTCCAAATGAAAAATCTCAATCAGGGACGCGTATTTGCAAACCACCAGCATTAAAATTTGGGGTTTGAGATTTCTTTGGAACTTGGACCTTGAGTTATTGGAATTTGATGGATGCTCATTTTTTCTCAACGAATAGTTGCAAACTCCCCCGCTGCGTTTTGTTCGGATGCATGAAATGACACGTGATGCATGCGTTCGAACCGGCGCTGGACGTATGACATTCGATGCAGTTTTCTTTTTTCGGGATGTTCTGTGTTGCTGCGACGTCGAATGCCTTGATCAGCGCTGCCACCCCCGTTGTGTCGTCGCTGAGTGCCTTCTCCACCGGGATCGCGTTATGGCATTCAAGACAGCGGCGTTGCGTGATGTGCGCGCGGTGATCGAACTCGGCGCGCATCAATGTCCGCTGGCTTGCTTGCACGCCGAGAATCGCGGCGCGCTCGACGAGATGACATTCAAGACACGGCTTTGCGAGCTTTTGCGCGAAATCTTCAACGTCCAATTTCTGTTGCGCACTCAATGCGGGATTCTCCATCTGCAGACCGATGCGGAGCAGAGAATCGGAAAGCGTCGCACCCGGCGCGTTCACAGCGCGCGACGCGGCGTCCAACAGCGAATCCATCTTCATCAACTCCATTTGAATTTCCTGCTCGGGACGCGATCGCAGACCCGCAACATAGTCTCGCAGCGTTTGAATCGCTTCGTTGTACGAAAGTTGTTTGCTCTTCTTCGCGCCGGCGCCCGCGGCTTTCAACAGATCGGAAATACCGACCTCCGTATAGAGCGTCGAGCGAAGCGTTTTGAGGTTTTCCATGATCCAAGGGTCGCGATGATACACGGGAGATTTTTTCACGCGTGTGCCGGCGACGGTGAACTCGTTCGCGTTCGTATAGAATGCCCAGAGTGTGCCCGGGCCTTTTCGCCGCTGGATCGTCTCCAACGTTTCAACGCCGGGCTCGGCGCTGTTCGGATCGCGAATGGTCAACGACGCCGTTTCCGTTCTCGCCGTGAGATGGCAATCCCCGCAATGCGTATCGAAGTCGAGCGGCTTGAATCCTTTCCCATCAGCCATCGGAGTGTGACAATACAGGCATGCAGTTTCGATGTTGGGCGTGTTGAGTTTTTTCAGAACCTCCTTCGTATGCTTCACGTGCGTCATCATCAGCGTCGAATCATCCCGCACATTCATGCGAGCGAATTCAAACTGCGGATGATCGTTGTTGAACGAGGAGTAATGACACGACGCGCATTTCGCGTCGGTCACGACGGTGAGCTTGCCGTCGCGGCCGTTATGATCGGGATGACATGCCGCGCACATTTTCTCATCCGTTGCGTTTTTCCGCTTAGCATCTTGAATGCGCGAGGGCATTTCCGAACGGTACAGATAATGCGCAGCAAAGGAGTACACGCCCAGCTTGTCGTTTGTTTTTTCATGACATGTCGAGCACCGCGCATCGTTCACCCCTTTGAACGGCGCGTGACATTTCGCGCACTCATGTTCGAAGTTCGCATGGTTCGCGGAGACTGGGCCGCTTGCAATGAACGTATTCTTCAGCAGCAGCGAATCTGCTGCGTAGTACATTGCAACGACGGCGCAACCAATGCCGCCGATACGCATCATCAATTTTCGAGAAAGCGGAAAGATGTACTTCTTCGTGACGGACAGTCGCACGTCGCCGAACGTGCCCTTTTTTCTGTTTTCGTCTTTTCCTGTTGCCATCCCTGTTTACGAATTATCCGCGAAAGTAAAACGGGAGTGTTGGAATGTTGGAGTGTTGGAATATCGGAGTTATCACCATTACTCCATCACTCCATTACTCCATCACTCCATTACCCCATCAATCCATTGCTCCATCAATCCATTCATCCATCAATCCACACTTTTAGCTATCCGCCGCGGCGAGATCCTTCGCTTCGCTCAGGATGTATGCCGAATCAATAGTACCACACCGCCCAGACATGCAGCCCGATCATCAGCAGCAGCACGAGAGAAAACGGTACGTGCGTAAAGAGCCACCAGCGCAGCGCAGTTTGCAGTGAGTAATGCGCATCTAATTCCAATTTTGTTCTGTACATGTCTTGCAGTCCGTCGAGCATTTCTTTCTCCTCGACCGAGAGTACGCGGCGAAGGAACTCGAACTGTTTGATGCGCGCCTGAATTCCTCCCGTCACATCGAAATAATAGATGAGCCGCGGCTGCGGCATCGCGAGCACTCCGGCGACCGACGTGCGATAGAAATCTCTCACCGGCTCGGTGCACGACCCGACGAGACTCTCTGCGCGCTCGCGGATTTGCGCGACAAGCTCCGGAATCCGCTCGTACACCGCTTCGGTCGAGAGTCCCGACGATAAGACCCGCGGGATCCATCGCTGCAAGACAACGCCGATCACGCCGCTCACCGTCACCCACACGGAGAGCAGCCAGAGGATCCAATTGAACGCGCCATGCGGAATTCGAAAACCGGTATGAAAGAGAAACAAGAGTCCCGCGAGTAATCCGCCGTAAATATGAAACTGCACCCAGCCTTTGGAGTTTCCCAAATTGCGGTTCAGCATTCTTCGCCGCGCACCGTAGAGACCCGCGCCGAGCATGAGCAGCGATGAGAGCGTCCCATACGTCAATCCCCACCAATTGCCGGGATTGATTTCGGCGATGAGTGCATTGACAACGTACATCGCTCCGAACAAAACACTCGCACCAACAAGAGCCGCCGCCCAATCGGGTGAACGGACGAGGCGGTCGAGCGGAATGGCGTTTAGGGGATTTTTCATTCTTTACATTCTTTACATAACGATTTGAAGATTGAGTCGTCGCCGGAGTTGGATGGATGGATTATTGGATTATTGGTAAGACCACGCTCATCCATCCATCCATCCATCAATCAATCCATTCATCAATCAATCCATTCATCAATCAATCCATTCATCCACCAATCCATTCATCCACCAATCCATTCATCCATCCTCACACTTCTTTCCACAACAGACTTCTAAACTCCTGCAAATCCCCAACCCGCACCGCACAGCCATGCGGACAGCTTCGGACACACGCAGGGCCCGCGGGGTCGGTGTAACACAAGTCGCACTTGGTCGCCAACTGTTTCGGTTTGCCGCGCAAGCCTTCGGGAATCATGTCGGGCGCCCACATCTCGCCCGTCTCGTGCATTGTAATCGCGTCGTAGGGACAGTTGTTCGCGCACGAGGCACAGCCGATGCAGAGCTTGTCGTCAATCGCGACAACATCGCCGACATCCGTCCGGCGAATTGCGCCCGTCGGACAGCCGACCAAGCACACGGGGTCTTCACAATGATAGCAGGCTCGCGTCACTAAGAAGTCGCCGACCTTATCTCCTTCACGCACAAATCGCGGAATGCCGCCATGCGTATCTTTACAGCCGCGTACGCAATCATCGCAACGCGTGCAGACGTTAAGGTCGATGACGAGAATGCTGTTGCCTTCGACCAATCCTTTGTTGAGCGCTGTGGAAATGAATTCAGATTGGTTGATGTTC
>JANNUB010000575.1:0-3863 GCA_031394795.1 Ignavibacteriota bacterium
GTGCCCTGCTTCCACTTCGCAAGAGAAACGTCGGGAGAAATTTTTTCCAGAAACTTGTCGTCATAGTCTTTGAAAATGTCGAAGCGCTGCAATACTTCGGGCGTCGGTTTTTCCGAAAGCTCGACGATACCCGTTGTCGCTCCGAAGGAGGTCCAACGATCTTTGTATTGCTCGAGACGTTTAAGTTGTGTTTGACCGAGCGGCATGTTATTCTAGGTTGATTACGCGGATTTCGCTGATTGGGCGCGGATGCTCTTCATCTTGATACTTGCGTGTAATAGAGTGTTGCTCGATTGTGGTTTGAGTCTCCAGACGCAAAGTCATTGTAATTTGTATGATCGCTCGGCGCCGTCAATTCCCAGTTTTCCTGTAGAGCAGATCCAATCTTTTCTTCAACAGCAAGAGCATGCGATCAACACGCGTGCTGTCGGTGATAACAGGGAACGGCGGAAGATCGTTGAGCTCAACCGGCGTGGGCGGCGGCGCTGCATCGAGATCCGCGACGACCGGTTTCGGCGGAGGAGGCTGCTTGCGAACTCGTGGCTGAGGAGCAATCTGATCCACGACTTCAGGTCCTTGCGGCTGCGGAGTGACATCATTTTTTTGCGGCGCCGGTTTCTGTGGAGTCGCCGCAACTGCCGGAGTCTTTGCCGGCGTTTGCGCGGGAGTTTGTTGGGCAATCGGTTTCGGCGCAGGCGCAAGTTTTGCTCCGGGACCTTTTCGCGCAACCGCAGCCGTGAATACTCCACGATCAGGAATACTTCCCTTGTCGCGATACTTCCAATGCTTCGCGACAGCTTTCATTTTTGTCGGATACGCGAACTTTCCACCGTCAGGATGTCCGGCAGCGAGAAGTTTTTGATCCGTCGTGTAATGACAGCGCACGCAGGCTCTCGCGATTTCTTCCGGCTTCTTCAAATCCGCGAGTCCGAGCGTGAGTCCCTTCGTGTATCCGAGTCGTGGAGAGCCTTCACTCCCTTTCGGACCTTCCGAATGCGGATCTTTGTAGCCGCTGCCCGGACTATGACAACTTTCGCAACTCACTCCTTCCTCAACTTCCTTGCTCTCTTTGCCGGACACAATCGTTCCGTGGCACTCCATGCAGCGAGATGTTCCTTTGAGAAAATCTTTGACGCCGAGAGCGTCTGCATATTTCTGAGAGTTCTCTGCATCCGCGATGTTCTCGACTGAGCTCTTGTGCTGGTCAACCATCGTACCATTTTCCTGGGCGTGGCAATTGTTCTGACCGACGCCGCATCCCGAAGGTCCGAGAGTTTGATATTTTCCTTGCGCGTGGACAGCGCTTGACAACGCGAAGAGCAAAGCAATATCGAACAAGGAATGACGAATGTCGAATGTCGAAGTGTTGGTGGCTTTCACTTGGAACTGCCTTCGAAACTGTTTTCAAATTTTGTTTCGCAGTCGCGACGCCTGCGCCGCGCAGGATAGCACTAAGACAAAAGCAATATCGAACAAGGAATCACGAATCTTGAATATCGAAGTGCCCTGCTTTAATCACTTTGCTTTTTCCTTCGATGCTGCTTTCAAATTTCGCTGTGCCGTCGCAACGCTCGCAACGAAAATCGAAATAAGTTCACGACACTCACCCAGCGCGAACTCTACTTTTTCCAATGGCTTAACGAGCGCTTTTCGTTTTATGACTTTGAGCCAAACGTTCGTTTCTCGGAACTCCTTGAGCGAAACTTTCATCTTATGAATGAAGTCCTGCCGCGATTCCGCACTCGTCGCCTCAGCATAATTCGGCGCGGGTGATGTTCCGGAACGTAGAATCTGTCCCGCAACATGATTGCCGACTTTCGTATCGGGGAGCGCCTCGACAATATCAATGATCATACAAGAAAACTCGATGAGCCGTTCCTCAAGATCGAACTGTCGCTTTTGATTCGTATCCATAGTGTCTCCACAAGGTTCAACATTCGACATTCCTTGTTCAGTATTCGATATTCCTTTTCACTTCGTCTGATACGAAACCTTCCCCTCATCATTCACCGTCCACACCTTCCCCTCCTTCAGATACATCCGTCTCATTTCATCGAGCGTAAATGGACGCGAGCCTAAGCGACCAAAAATGCTCACCTGATTTCCGCTCTCATCAACTCCGCGATCGCGATCCATTCCTTTGGAAACCGCGAGCGCCGGCCCACTCATCGGTCGCGTTGCTATCAACTGCGGCACGGGCTTCGGACTGAAGCCGAGATAGCCGGATGTTTTCGGCGAAGTGAGTTGAATGACGCGCAAACCGTTTCTCCCATCGGCGACGTACGCGAAGAGGCTTGCATTCGTGGATGCGACTTTCACTCCTTGGGCGTCGTTGATTGCGCCATCTGCCGTAAACAATTTTTCAAGCCGCGGCGCTTCGGGATTCTCTACATCAAGTATCGCAAGACCTTGCGCGCCAGCAGCAACATACGCATACGTCCGCGCAAGGTACACGTCGTTCGCATCGTGGAGCGGAACGAACGCACTCTTGACGAGTTTCGGCTCTTCCATCCATGTCAGATCAAGAACCTTCACGCCTTGGTCATCCACGACGAACGCGTACCGGAATTGTACCGCGATCGCTTTCGGCTTGCTGATCGCCGGAGACGAGATCTCGCTCGCGATACGCGGCTTCAGCGGATCGGAAATGTTGACGACGACGATGCCGCGGTCGCAGCAAACATAAACGTAATTTCCCGCAACCGCAAGATTCACTGCGCCGTTCAGGACGCCGTTCGGGTTGAACGTCAGCGCACGCTCAAGAAAATTATTGCGCGGGTCGCCATCCACAAGATTCATGACGTCAACGAGAATCAGCCCTTCGTACTTGTCGGTGATGTACGCGTAGCTGTACAGAGGATGAAGATTGAGCTTCTCGCCGTTGTAGGGAATTGCTTGCTCCTGGTTTTCCGGACGATATTTTCGCCGCGTATCAATCGGCATATTGGTCGGCAGTGCGACCGCGGTCGCGTAACGCGTCTTCACGTGCGTGTCTTGTCCGAACGCCGACACGGGCGACGTCACGATGCGCTCGGAGAATCCTTTGTTGTCAATGTTCGCAACATCATACACGCGAAAGCCGCCCTCGCCGCAGGCAGCGTAGAGATATTCGCCGCGCAGCTCGACGCCCAACACGCTGCCGCTGTGATGATACGAAGTTTGGAGCTGCTTCTTATTGTTGAGATGCTCTTTATGATAGTCGGGGTACGCGAGACTTTGCAAGTAACTGCCGATAACCGCCTGCGGCTCATCCTGTTCCGTTACTTGCACTGCCTCAATCCCGCCGTCGCCCACGGCAACGTACGCGTACTTGCCGATGAAATTTACGAAATTCGTTCCATACAATAATAGCTGCGCCATCCACGCGTTGTTATCGTTGTTCGATGAGAGGTGGCAGTCGGTGCACTGTCGAGTTTCTGTTGCGCGCACCGTATGCGCGAAATGCGGATTGAACGCTTGACTGCTGAGTCCGGGCGCGGAGATCGGCGCCTGCTGATTGTAAATCTGCTCGCGATTCGCGTTACGCGAGCTCAGCACAAGCGCGCTCGAGGAACGAACAGTCGTAATCTTGCTCCCTTTCGTCGTACCGGTCATGCCGAGCATGTACGCATCGTCGCGCACCACTTGAGGATTGTACGTCGTCCAGTTGCGCGAGACTTCACCCTCGTAGCGGTTCATCTGCTTTTTCCAATTCGCCTGCTGCGGCAAGTGGCAGCCGAAGCAATTCGTAATCCAGGACGTGTGGCAGCTTTGACATTCCATTTTTTTGTAGGAATGCGCGAACATGTTTTCATCCATGCCCGGCTTCCCCATCGTTCCGTCTTTCAGCATCAAGTGCGCGGCTTCGGCTTTCTTGTTGTACG
>JANNUB010000578.1:0-18829 GCA_031394795.1 Ignavibacteriota bacterium
CAACGCCGAGGTGCAGAATAATCCCGCCGTAAATGGATTTCGTTCGATACGAAATCACGCCGAGCACCAACCCGCCGACAATTGAACTCAACGCTTCGCCGATGGGTTTTTGAAAATGAATGAACGCATAGACGACGACCATCGGTAGAATCGCATCGGTTCTGAGATAGCGCCCAATCGCCATCACCATAAATCCTCTGAAAAATAATTCGACGAAAAGAAAATCAACCCCGTAGCAGAACTCAAATCCACTGATGAGCAACTGCTGCTCGGACACATCGGTTTGCGGCAAGCCGAACTTGTATCGCGGATATGCATTTTGAAAATCAGCAGTGAACGACGCTGCGAAAACAATTGGCGCAAGCAGCGCAATAATTGCGAAGTATGTTTTCAGATTGATGTTGGATGAGCTGAAACCGTAGAACCGTGAACTGTCTTTGTCTTTGAAATACCAAAAGAGCGCAAGTGGAACGACGATGATGAATCCGGGGATGAGGTTGCTCGTGTAGCGAATCGCGTACCAGTGGTACGCCCTCGGCAGCGAGTCGAAGAGGGAGGGGGAGGATTTGTACAAATGCATCGGCAGGTTGTGCAGCGTGATGTATGCGGCGAGCAGCGTGATGCAAAAGAGCGTGAGGAACGTGACGCGCCTGCTCTTGAGAAGATCCCATGTATCGTTCGCGTGCGCTTGCAATGCGAGCGTGATGAAATAGGGAATGCCGAAAAACAAAAAGTAAAAAAAGAATTGCTGAGCCGGATGGGGAAATCGTTTTATCATCGCCGACTCGGACGTGAGTCCGTAGTTGACGATGAAGCTGACGGCGAGAAGAACTCCAACAGAAAGGAAGAGCATCAGACTTCGTTGTTCACGAAAGTACTCATGCAGGTAGCGGGCGATTTGCTTCATGCAAAATAATACTGAACTTCATTGGGAGTTGAAAGACTTTCTTTTCAACCCTGAGCGGAGCGAAGGGTCTTTCAAGGTCAACTCTTCCTCCGAGAAATTCTGTAGATTACACGCGTCTCTTCACACCAATACTTCCTGAGCATATGCGTCGAGTTGGATTTCTCTATGATGAACGGTTCCTCTCGCACGTTCCCCCTTCGGGTCATCCGGAACGTCCCGAGCGGCTGAAGCGAATGACTCAGCATCTTAAGCAGACATCTTTGTGGAACGAGCTCACTCACATTCAGCCCTTGCCGGCAACGGAAAGCAATATCCTCGCCGTTCATTCAAAGAAACATTTTAACTCAATCAAACGCGTCTGCGAATCCGGCGGCGGGATGTTGGATGAAGGAGACACGCACGCCGTGCGCGAGTCGTTTGACGTCGCGATGCTCGCCGCCGGCGCGGTCTGCACCGCGATTGATGCCGTGCTCGAACAGAAAGTTGACGCCGCGTTCTGCGCCGTTCGTCCGCCGGGACATCACGCCGAAAAAAATCATCCGATGGGATTTTGCTTGTTCAACAATGTTGCTGTCGGCGCACGGTATGCGCAACAGCAACATCGCTTGAAACGCGTTGCTATTCTCGATTGGGACGTTCATCACGGCAACGGGACTCAGCATATTTTCGAAGATGACGCGTCGGTGTTTTACCTCAGCCTTCATCAGTATCCATTTTATCCCGGCACGGGAGCGAGAGATGAAAGGGGAAAGTGTGAAGGACGAGGCTTCACGCTCAATGTCCCGTTGCCCGCGGGTACGGGCGAGGAAAAATATCTTAAAGCGTTCACGGATGAAATCATTCCGACACTCGAACGCTTCAATCCCGAGTTGCTTATCGTCTCGGCGGGCTTCGATGCGCATTACGATGACCCGTTAGGCGGGATGTTGTTGAGCGGGCAATCGTTCGCGAAGATGACGGCGTTGGCGAAGGATGTCGCGCCTATCGTGTCCGTTCTTGAGGGAGGCTACAATCTTGATGCGCTAGCGCGGAGTGTTGAGGTGCATCTCGAAGAGCTGATGCGTTAGGAAACTCCTTTTTTTTCTCACGAGAATTCCTCACATTGCTTGAGCAAAAAAAATCTTTTTCGTTCTTTTCCTTTCTTGTCCGAAGGACTCCATTGGAGTATGAAAACAATCGGCATCATCGGCGGCATGACGTGGCTTTCAACTGTCGAATATTATCGCCTTCTCAATCAGAAAATAAATCAGCGGCTTGGTGGAATCCACTCAGCACGACTTCTTATGTATTCGGTTGAGTTTGACGAAATCTCCCGCCTGCAAAGGGAGGGCAAGTGGGATGAACTCGCCACATTGTTCATCGGCGTTGCACGTACCTTGGAGAAGGCAGGCGTCGATTGTCTGATGATCGGCGCGAACACGATGCACAAAATCGCCGATGAGGTCCAAGCCACAATCAACATTCCCCTGATTCACATCGGCGAAGCGACTGCACGCGCGGTGAAGTCTGCCGGACTGACAACTGTCGGTTTGCTCGGAACACGGTACACGATGGAGTTGGATTTCTATCAGAGAAGACTCAGAGCAAACGACATCAACACCATCATTCCGTTTGATGATGAACGACCGTTTGTTCACGATTCCATCTACAATGAATTTGGCAAAGGAATTTTCAAGGACGAGACGAGGCGACGCTACATCGAAATCATCGCCTCGCTCGTTGCACGCGGTTGTGAAGGCGTAATACTCGGCTGTACGGAAATTCCTCTGCTCATCAAGCAATCCGATTCACCCGTGCCTGTGTTTGACACGACGGATATTCATGCAAGCGCGGCCGTGGAGTTTGCACTCAATCCTGAACCTGCTGCTTTTGCAGGCTCTCCGCACTGAGGAAGAGACGAGGTTCTTCGCCCAACACGCAGGCAATCGCTTCGCTCAGAACTTAGAGACAAAACAATATGACCCGACGAGATTCCCCTCTTTATTACAGCGACTATCTGCAACTGAACAAGCTGCTTGATAGTCAGCATCCCGAAAGCACGAAGCACGGCTTTCATGCACACGATGAGATGTTGTTCATCATCACGCATCAGGTGTATGAGTTGTGGTTCAAACAAATTCTGCACGAGATGGATTCGGTGATTAACATTTTTCATCAGACGTATGTTGATGAAAGGAATGTCGGCATTGCCGTGCATCGGCTTCATCGCATTGCGGAAATTCAGAAGTTGCTGATTGACCAGCTCTCTGTTTTGGAAACGATGACGGCGTTGGACTTTTTGGAATTTCGAGATGTGTTGTATCCCGCGTCGGGATTTCAGAGTTATCAGTTCCGCCTTATAGAAAATAAATTGGGGATGGATCCTGAGCAACGGTTGCTCTACAACAAGGAAGTGTATTACACTCATCTTGCCTGCCCGTATCAAGAGATGGTGAAGGAAACGGAGCGCGAGCCTTCGCTCTTCACGTCGGTGGAACGATGGTTAGAGCGAACGCCGTTTCTGGATTTTCACGGCTTCAATTTTTGGTCGTCGTACAAGCATGCAGTTGAAGAAATGCTGGAGAGCGATAAGCAGGCGATTACAGATAACGCCGTTTCGTCGCAAGAAGAAAAAGACCAGCAGCTGAAAGAGTTGAAACTGAACGAAGAAAATTTTCTAGCGCTTCTCGACGAATCGAAACACAACGAGTTGATTGAACGCGGCAAGCGTCGGCTTTCGCACAAAGCAACGCAAGCAGCCCTGCTCATCGAACTGTATCGTGACGAACCGATTTTGCACATTCCCTTCGGTTTGCTCACAGTGTTGAAAGACATTGACGAAAATTTCACCCTCTGGCGTTATCGTCACGCGCTGATGGTGCATCGCATGATTGGCAACAAACTCGGCACCGGCGGCTCGACGGGCTACAATTACTTGAAGGCAACGGTGGACAAGTACAAGGTGTTCGCGGACCTGTTCAACCTCTCAACGTTTTTGATTCCGCGGTCGAAACTGCCCGCGTTGCCGGAGGAGGTGAGGAAGAATTTGGGATTTTACTACTCATCGTAATTGACGATTTCATCATTTCACCATTTGCATCATTTGAAAGATCCTGACTCATGCCAATGATGCAATGTTACAATGTTGCAATGATACAATGGACTTAGACCTAACAGGCAAGCGCGCCCTCGTCTGCGGCAGCACGCAAGGCTTGGGCAAAGCATCCGCAATCGAACTTGCAAAACTCGGCGCGTCCATCGTTCTCATGGCGCGCAATGAACAGGCGTTGCAGAAAACGAAACTCGAACTTGACGCGAGCGCGGGACAAACGCACGGTTACATCGTTGCAGATTTCTCCGACGCGAATCAGGTGAAGGAGCAAGTGAATCAGTTCGTCAAGGAGAATCCGCCAATGCACATTCTCGTCAACAACACGGGCGGACCGAAAGGCGGGCCGATTGTTGACGCTGAGCTGCAGGAGTTCGTCGGCGCATTCTCAAACCATCTGCTTTGCAATCACGTGCTTGCGCAAGCGTTGATTCCCGGAATGAAAGCCGAGCGCTACGGTCGCATCATCAATATCATTTCGACGTCAGTGAAGCAGCCCATTCCTGGTCTCGGCGTTTCGAACACGATTCGCGGCGCGGTCGCTTCATGGGCGAAGACGCTTGCTGGCGAACTTGCGCAGTTCGGCATCACGGTGAACAATGTTCTCCCCGGTATGACTAAAACGGCGCGGCTCGATTCTCTCATCAAGTCAAAATCAGAAATGAGCGGGAAGTCTGTTGAGCAGATTACGAATGCAATGATTGCAGAAATTCCTGTGGGACGTTTTGCGATGCCGGAAGAATTCGCGGCTGCGGTCGCGTTTCTCGCGTCGCCTGCAGCTTCGTACATCAATGGAATAAATCTTCCAGTTGATGGCGGGCGGACGCTTTCTTTGTAGCGCATCATTTGAAACGGAGAAAGGGAGAACGGGAGAAGGGGTGAAAGGGAGAAGGTGCGACCTCGCCCGCTCGCCGTTTCACCCGTTCAGCCTTTGAGAATATATGCAGCAACTGAAAAACTACATAAACGGCAAGCTCGTCGCGCCGATTTCGGACGCGTACATTGACAACTACAATCCCGCGACAGGCGAAGTCTATTCGCGCCTTCCTGATTCGGATGAACGCGATGTTCAACATGCGGTCGACGCTGCGCGCAGTGCATTTCCCGCGTGGTCAATAACGCCAACAGAAAAGCGCTCGCGTATTCTTCATCGCATTGCTGATTTAATTGAACGCGATCTGGATAAACTCGCGCTCGCCGAATCCATTGATCAAGGCAAACCTGTTTGGCTCGCGAAGAGCGTGGACATTCCCCGTGCATCCAGCAATTTCCGCTTCTTCGCGACGGCGGTTCTTCATTCCGCAACTGAAGCGCATCCAATGGAAGAAAATGCTCTTAATTACACGTTGCGGAATCCAATTGGCGTTGTCGGCGCAATCTCGCCGTGGAATTTGCCTCTGTATCTCTTCACGTGGAAAATTGCTCCAGCACTTGCAACGGGTAACTGCGTTGTTGCAAAACCATCCGAGCTTGCGCCGATGACCGCGTTCATGCTCTCCGAACTCTGCATCGAAGCGGGACTTCCTGCGGGCGTGCTCAACATTGTTCACGGCTATGGCAACAAAGTCGGCGCTGCGATTTCGGCTCATCCACAAATTCCCGTCATTACGTTTACGGGTGGAACAAAAACTGGAGCCGAGATTGCAAAAGCCGCTGCGCCGATGTTCAAGAAGCTTTCGCTCGAAATGGGCGGCAAAAATCCAACCATCATCTTCGCGGATTGCGATTTCGAGAAAATGATGGAGACGACAATTCGTTCGTCGTTTTCGAATCAAGGTGAGATTTGTTTGTGCGGTTCACGCATTTTTGTTGAACGACCCATCTACGAGAAGTTCAAAGAAGAATTCATTGCACGAACTCTCGCCCTTCGCATTGGCGACCCGTTGGAAGAGACGACAAATATCGGAGCGATCAACTCACTGCAACATCTCCAGAAAATTCTTTCGTACATTTCGCTCGCACAATCCGAAGCAGGAAAGATTCTCTGCGGTGGCAACCGCGTTCATCTCAAAGGACGATGCAAGTACGGATGGTTCATCGAGCCGACGGTGATTGAAGGCTTGGCGCACGACTGTCGAACGAATCACGAAGAAATTTTCGGTCCTGTTGTAACGCTTGCGCCGTTCGACACGGAAGACGAAGTATTGATGTACGCGAACAGCACGCAGTACGGACTCGCATCCAACATCTGGACTTCTGATTTGTCCCGCGCCCATCGCGTTGCAGCAAAGATTCAAACCGGAATCGTTTGGGTAAACTGCTGGATGTTGCGCGATTTGCGAACGCCGTTCGGTGGGATGAAAAATTCGGGAGTCGGACGTGAAGGCGGGCTTGAGGCGTTGCGGTTTTTTACTGAGGCGAAGAATGTTTGTGTTGCCATTCAACCCTGAGCGCTTTCAAGCGAAGCCTGCCCGCCTCAATGTGCAATGATGGTAAGCGGGGGTCTCTCTCCTTGTAGATTCCACCGTCACGTGAAAGAGTCAGTGGAATTTCCTAACTTGATGCTGTCAATTGAAAGGCGTGTGTTATGAGTGACCAAAATCTTCTTGAACGGATTTCCATGAACCCCAACGTGATGGTTGGAAAACCTGTTATCAAAGGAACGAGACTCTCAGTTGAATTAATTCTCAACTTACTTGCGCACGACGCGACAACAGAAAAAATAATTTCTGAATACAAAGGTTTGACCAAAGAAGATATTCAAGCGTGTCTTCTCTTTGCCACGAAGTCGCTGGAGAGTACGAGCTTCATGCCGCTCAGCGCTGAGAATGCGTGATGCGGCTTCTCGTTGATGAATGCGTCGGGTCGGTCGTGGCAGACTGGTTAAAGAGTCGAGGTCACGAAGTCTTTTCGGTGTATGATGAACGCCGTGGAATGGATGATGACGACATCATCGCAAAGGCGTTTGATGAAAATTGGCTTTTGCTCACGAGCGACAAAGACTTTGGTGAGAAATGTATCGAAAGCGGCGCCCCCATCGGGGCGTTGTCTTTTTGCGGTTGGATGATGAACGCCCGCAGAACAAAATTCGTGTCCTCGATATCCTGCTGCAACGGTATGCGAATCGGCTGCACGATGAGTTTGTTGTCGTGACGGAACAAAGAGTGCGATTTGCGAAAACAAAAACGTGATTGATGGAAAAGCAGAACACTTCCATTCACTCCGACAAAGCTCCCGAACCAGTCGGACTTTACCCTCACGCCCGCCGCGTCGGCAATCTTCTTTTCTTGTCGGGCGTTGGTCCACGCGAACGCGGCACGAAAAAAATCCCAGGCGTTGAGTTGGATGCGGACGGCAACATCATTTCCTACGACATTGAAGCGCAGTGTCATTCGGTTTTCAAGAATGTGAAAGCAATTCTCGAAGACGGGGGTTCGAGTTGGGAGAAGATTGTTGACGTGACTGTATTCCTAACGAACATGAAAAAAGATTTTGCAACATACAACCGTATCTATGCTCAATACTTTGCTGAGAACCAGCCGTGCCGAACGACGGTGGAGGTTGGCGCGTTGCCTACGCCGATTGCGATTGAATTGAAAGTAATTGCAACCCTAAGCCCTGAGTCCGCCGCAGGCGGGCGAAGGGCCTCGCTCTCGAAATCAAAACGGATAGCAAATCAAAAAACGAAACAGGCCCTTCGCCAAAAAAAGGCTCAGGGCTTAAAAACGAAAAGACCCTTCGCCAAAAGAAGGCTCAGGGTTTAGAATCAAAAACAAAGGAGGTTCATCATGCCACTCACCCAGCCCATCAACTTCAAAGGTTGGATTGACGCGAACAGACATTTGCTCAAACCCCCCGTCGGCAACAAGTGCGTGTACGAAGACGCCGAGACAATCGTCATGGTCGTCGGCGGACCGAATGCGCGTAAGGATTATCACCTCAACGAAGGAGAAGAATTCTTCTACCAACTCGAAGGCGACATTACGTTGAAAGTCGTTGAGGACGGAAAACCGAAAGACATTCCGATTCGTGAGGGAGAAATTTTTCTCCTGCCGCCGCGCACTCCTCACTCGCCGCAACGCGGACCGAACACAGTCGGACTCGTTATCGAGCACAAGCGCGCAGCGAAAGAACTGGACGGCTTCCTTTGGTATTGCGAAAAGTGCGGCGCGAAGATGTACGAAGAGTTTCATTACATTGACAACATCGTAACGCAGCTGCCACCAATCTTCGAGCGGTTCTACGACAGCGCGGAGAACAGTACGTGCAAGAGTTGCGGGACGAGGATGGAGCGACCGAAGAAGCCTGATTGATAACAAGGCAAAACGAAAAATGAAAAATGAAAAAGAAGTCTTGAACCCTGAACCAAAACAGAATCAACCATGAAACGCATTCTCAAAATCATTTTCAGCACAATTGCAATTGTTGCAGTGCTTGCAATCGCCGCATTCGCGTATTTGGGCGGCTTCACCAGCATCGCGATTCACGAGGAGCAGATGGGTCCATTCACCATCCTCTACAAAGACATGGTCGGCACTGACATGTCGCAAGTGGGGACGATAACGCATAAAATTGAAGAGGCGCTCAAAGGCGCCGGCTTCGTTTCGCACAGACCGTTCGACATTTTTTATCCCGACGGTCACGCAGAGATTGGCTTCGTCGTCGCGGTGAACGAGGCGCCGAAGCTCTCGGTGTTCGGGAGCAAATACAAAATCAAATTCATTCCTGCCGGAACATTCATGACGACAACGTTCCCGTGGAAGATGGTGCTCTCGTACATGGTCGGCTTCATGAAAGTTGACCCGGCGTTGGAGGCGCATCGCAAGAAGAACGGCTACAGAAAAACCTGGGCGGCAACGCGGCACGACGGCGCGGTGATTACGTACTTGCAACCGATTGAGAAGGGTCTGATTGCGCCGCAGTGATTGCCACTGCCGAGCATTGTTTGTAGATTGAACCAGTATGACACAAAGGGAAAACCATGAGTACAGTTGACGTAATCACTTCGGAGGTTCGAGAACTTCCTGAGCAACTTCAAAAGGAAGTGCTCGACTTTGTCGAGTTCCTCAAGACAAAGTCAAACAACGGCGGCGACAATGAAGATCGGGCATGGAATGAATTCGCGCTAGGGCAAGCAATGCGTGGACTCGAAGACGAAGACTGGCCAGAAATCACGGAAGCGGACATCAAGGTTCGGCTGAAATGATTCATGAGGGAGACATCGTCGTATTTAGGTTCCCTCAAACAGATTTGCGCACAGGAAAACTTCGTCCCGCACTCATTGTAAGAAGGACACCGCACCGCTACGATGATTGGCTCGTATGTCTTTTGACCACACAAGTACATCAGCTCCTCGATGGTTTTGATGACATCATTCTCCCATCAGATGATGACTTCGCAAAAGCGAGTCTTCCAGAGGCAACCGTAATTCGTGTGACTCGCCTTGTTGTTGTGCACAGTTCTGTGTTTGAAGGAATAATCGGCTCCATTTCATCCGAGAGACTTACGCGCGTTCGAGAATCCATTGCTCGTTGGGTACGATAGTCATCTCTGCGCCTTTCTTCGCAAGCTACTTCTTCCGTGCAAAAAATAGACATTCACACACACATCCTCCCAAAGAACTGGGCTGACCTGAAAGCAAAGTACGGCTACGGCGGCTGGGTGAACCTCGAGCATCACCAGCCGGGTTGTGCGCGGATGATGATTGATGGAAAGCTCTTTCGCGAAGTCGAAGAGAATTTGTGGGATGCGAACGTGCGCATGCACGACTGCGATGCGTGCGGCGTGACGATGCAAGTACTCTCCACCGTTCCCGTCATGTTCAGCTATTGGGCGAAGCCGAATGATGCGCTCGACCTTTCGCGATTTCTCAACGACCATATCGCCGATGTCGTTCGCTCATTTCCGAAACGGTTCATCGGACTCGGAACAGTTCCGATGCAATCGCCAGAGCTGGCAATCAGAGAACTCGAGCGATGCGTGAAGGAGTTGGGGCTGGCTGGAATCGAAATCGGCTCGCACGTGAACGATTGGAATTTGAATGACGTGAATCTCTTTCCGATTTTTCAAGCTGCGGAAGAATTCGGCGCGGCAGTTTTCGTTCATCCGTGGGACATGATGGGCAAAGAACGAATGCCGAAGTATTGGCTGCCGTGGCTCGTCGGGATGCCTGCAGAGATGTCGCTCGCGATTTGCTCGATGATTTTCGGCGGGGTGTTCGAACGATTGCCGAAGTTGCGCGTCGCGTTCGCTCATGGCGGCGGCGCGTTTCCTGCAACCATCGGTCGCATTGAGCACGGTTTCAATGTGCGTCCCGATTTGGTCGCGGTTGACAACAACGTGAATCCGAAAAACTATCTCGGCAAATTTTACCTTGACTCGCTCGTTCACGACAAAGTGATGTTGAAGTATTTGATTGACTTGGTCGGCGAAGAAAAAATTGCGCTCGGGTCGGACTATCCGTTTCCATTGGGCGAGGCGAAGCCTGGTTTGTTGATTGAGTCAATGGAATTGAGCGAGGGAACGAAGTCGCGGTTGATGAGCGGAACGGCATTGGAATGGTTGGGCGAGATTTAGTTCTTAGAGTTTGTAGAGTTTATGGAGTTCATAGAGTTGCTTTCGCACTGAACTTCTAACTCTACAAACCCTATCAACCCTAAGAACTCTACAAACTGAGCGGGGGTTAAGCCGTGGTTAGTTGGCTGTTTCTCGATTTAAATTCTTACTTCGCGTCCGTCGAGCAGGAAATTCAGAAAGACCTGCGCGGGAAGCCAATCGCCGTCGTTCCGCTGATGGCTGATACGACGTTCTGCATCGCGGCGAGTTACGAAGCGAAAGCGTTCGGTGTGAAGACGGGGACGCGCGTTGGTGATGCGAAGAAGATGTGTCCGGGTTTGGTATGTGTGCAAGCGCGGCATGATGAGTACGTGAAGTATCATCGCCGCATTGTCGAAGCGGTTGAGTCGTGCGTTCCCGTTCATGCCGTCGTTTCGATTGACGAGATGGCGTGCAAACTCACGGGAAGTCAGCAGAATGTTGAGAAGGCGACGAAGCTCGCGCTACACATCAAGCAAACTATCAAGAACAAAGTCGGCTCAACGCTCCGCTGTTCAATCGGTCTTGCGACAAATCGTTTTCTCGCGAAAGTCGGAAGCGATATGCAGAAGCCTGATGGCTTGACGGTCATCGAGCAAAAAGACTTGCCCGACATTCTCTACAAGTTGAAGACGATTGATTTTCCCGGCATCGGCAGACAGATGGAGAAGCGCTTGCAGGAGTATGAAATCTTCGCCGCGAAAGATTTGCTCTCACGTTCGGAAAGCGATTTGCGAAAAGTCTGGGGTGGCATAGTCGGTGAACGGTACTATCATCTTCTGCGCGGTGAGGATATTGAAGGACTTGAAACGCAGCGTCGCACCGTTGGACATTCACACGTGCTTCCGCCGAAAGAACGAACGAAAGATGGCGCGTTCGGCGTCGCGCAAAAACTCGTTCACAAAGCTGCAACGCGTTTACGACGAATGAACTATTGGTGTTCGAGTCTCGCGCTCTACATGAAGTTCATGAACCGCGCGAAGTGGGAAACGCACATCAACTTTGTTGAGTGTCAGGACACGCTCACATTGCTTGAAGCGTTTCAAAAGTTGTGGAATGAATTCCCCTCCCAGGGAAAGCCGCTTGCGGTTGGCGTCACTCTGTACAACCTCGTTCCCGACCATCTTCACAACTTCGGCATTTTCGATGAAGAGAAACGCACGGGACTTGCAAAGGCAATGGACAAACTCAATGCAAAGTACGGAAAGACAGCCGTCCACTTCGGCGGAATGTCAGGCCGCGCCGCGCCGACGCGCATCGCGTTCACAAATATTCCGGAGTTGGAGGATTTTGAGTTTGATGAGTAAAGCGTCATTAGTCATTGGTCATTTGTCATTAGCGTAACGGAGGAGTTGTGCTCAAACTCGAAGAACTTGAAGTCTATAACCTTGCGATGGAAACTGGTGAAGACGTTTGGAATTTGGTTGATAGGTGGAACGCATTTGCAAAGCGAACGGTCGGAGAGCAACTCGTTGATGCGGCAGATTCAATCGCCGCGAATATCTCTGAAGGGTATGGACGTTTCCATTTCAAAGAGAACAAAAACTTCTGCTACTATAGCCGAGGCTCGCTGATGGAGACAAAGACTTTTCTGACAAAAGCAAAAAACAGAAAACTTATCCCGGAGAAAGACTACATCGTAATGCTTGAGAAACTCAAAGCACTACACCACAAACTCAACGCGTACATCAAATCCATTGGGAGAAACTCTAAGTGATGCCAATGACCAATGACCAATGACCAATGACATTTCTGGGCAGTAAAGATTTTGCAGCGAAGCTCGATTCAGATGATACTCTGAAGAACTACCGCGACCGCTTCTTCATCCCCAAAGACAAGAACGGCAACGAAGTCATCTATCTCTGCGGCAACTCCCTCGGTCTTCAGCCAAAATCGGTAAGAAGTTTTGTTGAACAAGAGTTGAAGGATTGGGAAACCCACGGCGTTGAGGGACACTTTCATGCGAAGAACCCTTGGATGCCGTACCATGAAATGTTGACTGCATCAACGGCACGTCTGGTCGGCGCACAACCGATTGAGGTTGTCGTCATGAATACGCTGACGGTGAATCTTCACCTTATGCTTGTCTCGTTCTATCGCCCGACGACGATTCGGCACAAGATCGTGATCGAGTCGAATGCGTTCCCTTCCGACCGCTACGCGGTGGAATCGCAAATCAGGTTTCATGGCTTCGATCCGATGAAATCGTTGGTGGAATTGAAGCCGCGTGACGGCGAAGTGATGCTGCGGACGGATGATATCGAAGAATATGTGGAAATCGAGGGCGATGAGATTGCACTCGTGATGTTCGGAGGAGTAAATTACTACACGGGGCAGGCGTTCGAGATGGAACGCATCGTCAAAGCCGTGCATGCGCAAGGCAGCGTTGTTGGGTTCGATCTTGCGCACGCGGCCGGAAATATTGAGTTGAGGCTGCATGACTGGGATGTTGACTTCGCCGTCTGGTGTTCGTACAAGTATTTGAATTCAGGTCCCGGAAGTATGGGGGGTTGTTTCGTTCATGAGCGATATGCGCAGCGAAGCGACCTGCCGCGGTTTGCCGGCTGGTGGGGTCACGACAAGCGGATACGTTTCGCGATGGGGCAGCACTTCTCCGCCATCGAAGGAGCCGAAGGCTGGCAGTTGAGCAATCCACCAATTTTTCCACTTGCAGCCATGCGCGCGTCAATGGAAATCTTCGATGAGGCGGGAATGAAAGAGCTGAGGGCGAAGAGCGTAGCGTTGACGGCCTATCTGGAATTTCTTCTCGATCAAGTACCGAGCAGGAAATTTTCCATGATCACCCCGCGCGATCCGCATCAGCGCGGGTGTCAACTCTCGATTCAAGTGAAAGAAGAGGGAAAGCAACTTTACGAGTATCTCACGCGTCATGGAGTCGTGTGCGATTGGCGCGCACCGGATGTGATTCGTGTCGCGCCCGTGCCGCTGTACAATTCGTTCATGGATGTCTATCGGTTTGTGGAGATTCTTGTTTCGTGAATTGGAGTTTGCAAAGTGAATAACAAAGTTGCAGTTGTCGGTGGTGGTTTAGCAGGTTCCCTCATGGGGATCTACCTCGCGCGGAGGAATTTTCATGTTGAACTTTTCGAGCGCCGGCCGGATATGCGCACTGCGGAGATCGGAGGCGGACGATCCATCAACCTCGCACTCTCGGCGCGCGGCATCAACGCATTGCAGGAAACGGCTGTTCTCGACAAGATTCTTCGCATTGCAATCACGATGCGCGGTCGCATGATTCATTCCGTGACCGGCGCCTTGACGTTTCAGCGGTATGGCAAGGACGAATCGGAGGTAATCTATGCGACAAGCCGAGCTGAGTTGAACAAAGCCCTGTTGTCCGCGGCCGAAAAGCACAAGAACGTCACGCTCAACTTTGAAATGCGTTGCACGGGAATGAACTTCGAGACAGGCGGGGCGGTCTTTGTGAATGAACGGACGGGTGAGGAATCGGTTGTGCAGGCGCGCACCTTTATCGGCTCGGATGGTTCTGCGTCGGCAATGAGAAACGCGATGGTGGAGAAGGTTGCTCAATTCACCCAAGAGGTGCTCGACTACGGATACAAGGAACTGACGATCCCGCCGGGACCGAACTGCAAGCATCAGATCGAAAAGAACGCGCTGCACATCTGGCCGCGAACAACGTACATGCTTATTGCCCTGCCGAATTTAGACGGAAGCTTCACCTGTACGTTTTTCTATCCGCACAAAGGGGAGGAAAGTTTTGACACGTTGAACAGCGATGAAAAGGTGAGGGATTTTTTTACCAAGAATTTCCCGGATGCAGCCGCTTTGATGCCCGACTTGGCGAAGGAGTTTCTTGATCATCCAACAGGCTCCATGGTGACGGTGAAGGGACTACCCTGGCATATCGAAGACAAAGTCTTGTTGCTCGGCGATGCGGCTCATGCGATCGTTCCATTTTTCGGGCAGGGGATGAATTGCGCGTTCGAAGATTGCCATCATGTGGACCGCTTGATCCAGCGGCAAATGGGACTTGGAAGGACGACGGAACGAATAGACTGGAAAGAGGTGTTCGCAGAGTTTGAAAAAGCGCGGAAAAAAGATACAGATGCGATTGCGGATCTTGCAGTAGAAAACTTCATTGAAATGCGCGATCTCGTGGCGCAGCCGAAGTTCCAGCTGAAGAAAAACGTTGAGCGCATTCTCGAGGATACGTACCCCGGATTGTTTGTCCCCAAGTACACGATGGTGACGTTTCGCCGCATTCCATACTCTCTGTCCAGGTTGCGCGGCGAGATTCAGGAAAAGATACTCGATGAGCTGTGCGCGAACATTTCCACGCCTGAAGAATTGGATTTGAAACGAGCCGATGTGTTGATTGGGAAGCAACTTGATTACATTGAATGAGATGACACGACTGTTAACGTCAAATACGGTTACCGAAGGCATCCGTGTGCGTGCCGTTGCAATTTATCAGCCGAATGAATCCAAACCGGAGGAGAATCGGTTTTTCTTCGCGTACCGGGTCACGATGGTGAATGAAGGAACCGAGACGGCGCAATTACTTTCGCGCCATTGGATTATCATCGACGGTGACGGCGATAGAGAAGACGTTGAGGGTACGGGGGTTGTCGGAAAATTTCCGTTGCTCGAGCCGGGCGACGTGTTTGAGTACGCGAGTTTCTGTCCGCTCAACACCGAATGGGGCACGATGGAGGGAACGTACAGGATGCAGCGCGATGACGGGACGAAGTTCGATGTCGTGATTGGACGATTCTATCTTACGATGAACGCCCCGCGCGAAGTCGAGGCGGCATGAAACATGAGATAACAGAAGTGGAAGACGTTCTGAAGTCAATCGTACAACTGATGCGATGAAGCATTCTCCGGGGTTTGTGAAATTAGTGAATGATGCGAAGCGCCGCGTTCGGGAGATTTCCATTGCGGAAGTTCAGAGGAGACTTGAGCGCGGCGACGATTTTGTTTTCGTTGATACACGGGAAGAGCATGAGTGGAACGAAGCGCATGCGGCGGGAGCAACATTTCTGAGCAAGGGAATCATCGAACGCGAAATTGAGAGGACTATTCCCGACAAGAAAAAAGAAATTGTCTTGTATTGTGGCGGTGGATATCGTTCAGCGCTTGCCGCGGATAATTTGCAGAAGATGGGATACGCGAACGTGTATTCGATGTCGGGCGGCTGGAGAGGGTGGAAAGAAGCGGGAGGAAGAACCTTTTCATTTTCTTCGGTGCACGGGATGGTGAAGGAGACACGAGCAACGTATGGCGGCGTGTCTCGCACCGGCAATCCGTTTACGCCGATGACGGGGATTGAGCCTAGTGTTTTCGGTGGCAGGACTGTAGAGCTAAATTTTTTTGAAGAACGAATTCAGCGGGCACTGACAAATTACTGCGAGCATTTTATCGTACTTGGAAATTGGGGAATCGGCAAATCCACATTGTTCAAGGAATACAAACGAATTTGTCAAGATAAAGGTTATCTTGCCTCGGTTGTTCCGCTTGAAGCGTTTCAGCCCGGCACGAAGTTGATAGATGCCGCCCGTTCCGTTGTCGAAGGGATGCTACGCGACCTTCCTTTTGGAATCCAGAAATTCAAAAAGTTGACAGAGTTTTTTGATTCTGTCGGAATCGATGTTCTTGGCACTGGATTGAATTTCAGTCGCGATACCTCGAAGAAAGACCTTTCTCCACAAGCGTTTCTGCATGATACGTTTCTCCATCTGTGGCAGGATGTGAAGAACAAGTCCGATGTTTTTCTACTGCTCCTCGACGACCTTGATAACTTCAGCGCGGTGCCTGAAGTTGTGATGACGTTGAAGCAAACGCTTTCGATGGACGCACTGCGCAAGACGAAGATTCTTGTCGGCATTACCTCGACGCCTGCCAACTGGCTTTCCATAACTTCAACGGCAAAACACCATCCTCTCTCGCGATATTTTTTATCGCGCATTGAGCTTTCTCCGCTTTCAGAGAGCGAAATCAACGAAACGGTCATGAAGTCGTTGGCGAGAACAGGTGTATCAATCGAACGTGAAGTTGTAACGAAAGTGTACGAACACACAGGCGGTCACCCGTTCGAGATGCAGGTGTTGTGCTATCATCTTTTCAACAATCACCTCGGCCGCAAAATCACCCTCGACGTTTGGGACACAGCTCTTTTGGGCGCAATCAATGACTTGGGCAAAGCGGTGTTTGGCAACTGGTACACTCAGGCAAGCGGAGAAGAGGCAAAAGTTCTTCGCCTTGTTGCAGGCGGTGAGAAAGACATGTCGGCGAAAGAAGTTCAAGATGCCGCCAAGAAACACAAGGTGAAGATATCCCGTGCGAACGTTGCTAAGTATCTTCGTCGGCTGGTAGATAAGGAACTGCTGAACACAAGCGCTCGCGGTTTGTTCTCGATTTCCGATTCGATGTTCCGCATGTATGTGAAAACGTGTAAAGAGTGAAAAGGACAAAAGGGACAAAATCAACCGCTGTTTGTCCTTTTTGTCCAAATCGCTCGTCGCTTGGAAAAGGACTCCGTTTGTCTCTTATGTCCAAAGGCTCATGAAGGGAAGAATGACAAAAATGACCAAGTTCTGTCGAGTTGCGATTTTCGAGCGTCGTTCGTTTTTTCTTCTTCTTGTGACGATATGTCCGTTTGCGATGGAGCATCCGTTGCATCTTGCGTGGCGACTCTCGGAAGAAAAATATTCAGGCTGGTTGTACGGCAGAATCATCGAGCAGAAACAAATCAATTGCGTTCGGTTTCTCGAAGATGTTCTGGAGGGTTTACTACAACGTCCCTTGCGCGCGTCGGAACGCGACAAGATCCTGATTCAGAACATTGCAGACACAGAGGACCTGCAGAAATTGGTAGAACGGGGTGACAAGCGCACTCGCGGTATCCAACAGGCACTCCTGTCCATGAAACGCGGGAGAGTTGTTTTTCCTAAGGATGCGCGTCCGGGCGACTTTGTTCAATACTGGTACAAGAAAGGTAGTCTTTGGGTCGGACACGCGGCGATTATTCAAGAGGTTGTGAGTGAAGGGAATTTCTACTGTTCATTTACGTTCGGCGCACATGAGTCGTTGAATGGTGTTGGCGTCGCGGGATACATGGTAACGCTGAACGACCCGCACATGAAAGTGTACATTGTGAGGTTCCGTTAGATATGAGTGATCAAAATTTTGCTGCGGAAGAATTCGTAAATCAATCGCGCAAATATCTTGTCGAAGATTTTTTTCCGCGCATTGAGCACACCATTCAACTGCTCACCGACGAACAAGTGTGGTGGCGACCGAACGAAGAATCGAACAGCATTGGAAACTTAATGCTCCACCTTGAGGGAAATATTCGTCAGTGGATTGTGGCGAGTGTTGGCGGCAAGATCAATGTACGTGAACGCGATAAGGAGTTCAGCCATCGAACGATGATCTCCGGAGCTGAACTGCTGGAGAAGTTACGAACAGCCGTCACCGAGGTAGATGAAGTCCTCCGCGATCTCTCTCCTTCAGTCCTTTCTGAAAGAAGAAGTATTCAAGGCTTCGATGTTTCGGTGCTTGAAGCAATCTACCATGTGGTCGAACACTTCTCGATGCACACAGGACAGATTTTTTATATCGCAAAGCTCCTGACAGGAACGGATTTGAATTTCTATAGTTTCGATGCTCAAGGCACTGCAAGAAAGACATGGTGACAAACTTCGTTGTTGTGAAAACATGGGCGCAGAAGAAACGTTGATGCCCCTTCGTTCCGTTACGGCGCTGCTCAAGAGTATTGTCGACTACGCGGGACTGTTCCCTCCGGCCGCCTTGACAATGCGCGAGGCGGTTCAGAACTTGGCCGAATACTCGTCCGGTTCCGATGCATGGATGCTGGCGAGGTTTATTGTCCCGGCTACGCGGCTTGACGAGTTTGAAAGCGCCGCTTCCGCATTGTTCCCGAAGGATTCATCGCCATGGAGATTGAGCGCGCTCTGCGGTGCGAATCTCCATGATGACATCAATGCAATTTCCGCCTTCAACTCGCGGAACATCGGCGCAATCGTTGACACAGTTGAAGTCAAAGCCGCGCGTGTCGAGGAGATCCTTGCCTTTGCATCGCTGGTTCCAAGATCATTGGAGGTTTTTGTCGAAATCCCTATACGGCCAAATCCGGTTTCGCTTGTTCAGGCAATGGTCAGCTCCGGACTTCGTGCAAAGGTGCGCACTGGCGGAGTTACAGCAGACGCGTTTCCATTAAGTGCCGACCTCGCCCGTTTCATTCGAGCGTGTGTTGATGATGGAGTGCAATTCAAAGCAACAGCGGGACTTCA
>JANNUB010000579.1:0-2196 GCA_031394795.1 Ignavibacteriota bacterium
GTAACCATGATCAGGCTGCCGACGATGGCGTTCGCCAGACCGCCGTCGCCCCCCGGCGGCGGCGTCATCTGATAGTAGAGCGTCGCGCGGACCAGGGCCGTTCCGCCTTCGTACAACAGCGTGCCGAGGATCCACGCCAGCCAGAACAGGCCAAACGCCAGCGCGAGGCTCGAAACCGCGAGCAGAACGAAGTTCAGCCGGCGCCGCGAGCGGTACAGCGGGTTGGACGGGTCAATCGGGCTCGCACCGGCGCCCGATGCAACCGCCGCCGCACTCGCCGCATCGCTCATGTCTGCGCTCCTTCGCCCTTCGCCAGCTGCATCAGCAGCAGCTTGGACAGTGCCAGCACGATGGTGGTGATCAGGAACAGGATCAGGCCGAGTTCGTAAAGTGCGGAAAAATAGATATCTCCCACGGCCTCGGTGAACTCGTTGGCGAGCGCCGAGGCAATGCTGTTGCCGGGCGCCATCAGCGAGGTCGCGAGGCGGTGCGCGTTGCCGATGACAAAGGTCACCGCCATCGTCTCGCCTAGGGCCCGCCCCAGGCCCAGCATGATGCCGCCAATGACGCCGACCTTGGTGTACGGCAACACCACACGCCACACGACCTCCCAGGTCGTGGCGCCCAGGCCATAGGCCGACTCCTTGAGGAGCGGAGGTACAAGCTCGAACACGTCGCGCATCACCGCCGTAATGAAGGGAATCACCATAATGGACAGGATCACGCCCGCAGTGAGCATGCCGATGCCGAGCGGCGGACCCGCGAACAGCCCGCCGAAGAACGGAATGCTGCCGGCGGAGCCGATGATCACCGGCTGGATATGGGACTGGAAAAGGGGCGCGAACACGAACAGACCCCACATGCCATAGATGATCGACGGGATCGCGGCCAGCAATTCGATCGCGGTGCCGAGCGGCCGCTTCAGCCAGGGCGGCGAGAGCTCCGTGAGGAACAGCGCAATGCCGAAGCTCACCGGGACCCCGATCAGCATCGCAATCAGGGAGGTGACGACCGTGCCGAAGATGGGTACCAGGGCGCCGAACTCCTCGGTGACCGGGTTCCAGTCGGACGACCACAGGAACGAAACGCCGTACTTCTCCAGGGTCAACTGGCTGCCGATTGCCAGCGAAACCAGAATCGCGGCAAGCAGGCTGAAAACAAGGAAAGCGAAAAACCGCGTCAGCCACTCGAATGCCGTGTCTTTCCACGGCGCCGAGCGCAACGGGCGCGAACCTTTGGGATCACTGATCACATTTGCGCCTTCAGTGGCGTTCGAACCGTTCAGTGTCGCAGTAGACATGTGCTCTTCAAGACTGTGAATTCTAGGGGTGCCGGCCGTTCCTGGCCGCAAAAAAAGAGGCGGCGCGGGCCGCCTCCTTTGCGATCAACAACTTGCTCGCGATCCGGTCAGAACACCGGCTTGCCGGAAGTGTCCTTGATCTGTGATTTCCAGACCGCCTTGATCTGATTGACCACTGGAGCGGGCATTGCCACGTAGTCAAGGTCGTCGGCCATCTTGGCGCCATTCTGGAACGACCAATCGAAGAACTTGAGAACCTCCCTGCCAACCTCGGGCTTCTCCTGCGTCTTGTGGATCAGGATGAACGAGGCACCGGTAATCGGCCACGATGCCTTGCCCGGCTGGTCGGTGAGGACCACGCCCATGCCTGGAACGCTGGCCCAATCCGCCCCTGCCGCAGCAGCCTTGAACGACTGATCGTCCGGCGCCACCACTTGCCCGTCCTTGTTCGTCATCATGGCGTGCGACAGCTTGTTCTGCTTCGCGTAGGCATACTCCACGTAGCCGATGGCGCCGTCGATGCGCGCGACGTAGTTCGCCACGCCCTCGTTGCCCTTGCCGCCAACCCCGGTAGGCCACTTCAGCGCCGTGCCCACGCCGACCACCGACTTCCATTCCGGGCTGACTTTCGACAGATAATCCGCGAACAGGAACGTCGTGCCGGTCTACAACCTGAAGGGCGTCAAGTCGGGCGAGCTCAGGCTTACGGGGGCGCTGATTGCGGAGATTTACCTCGGCAAGGTGAAGATGTGGAACGACCCCGCAATCGTCAAACTCAACCCCGGCGTCAACCTGCCGGGCCAGGCGATCTCGGCCGTGAACCGCTCGGACGGTTCGGGCACGACTTTCCTGTTTACCAACTACCTGTCGAAAGTCAGCCCGGAATGGAAGTCGGC
>JANNUB010000617.1:0-1660 GCA_031394795.1 Ignavibacteriota bacterium
GTCCCCCACTGCATACTTTTGCGTTGCATCCGAGGGGCGGTTCTTCGGACCGCCCCCGGCAAGCAGGGTAGAAACCTTGGCCCCCGCCAGCACCCCCCGTACCGGCTTTGCGGCCACCTGCGCGTGTCCGGTGGCAGCTTCATTGCCGTTGACGAGATCCTGTACGATCCTCAGCTTGACGAGGGCCTCGAACCAGATCTCGTAATAGCTCGATGACCAGTATTTCAGAGCCGGCAAGGATTCGCGCCATGGACGGTTGCTCGGCCATGATTCAGTGGCTCCCGAGGCAAGAACGAGTGCGAAGACGCGGGCTTCCCATTTGGCATGGAAAACGGGTTCGTCAGTTTCCGGATCGATGGGTCCAAAGCCCATCATTCCACCCATGTCATGGGGACCATTCATGCCGGCACCTTTGCGAATCCGGTGCCGATCATCGCATCGCGGGTGACCAACTGGGCAAGTTGTTCTTCGCCGAGATTCTCGGTTCCTTCCGGCCGCATCGGGATCACCAGATAGCGGACCTCGGCGGTTGAGTCCCAAACGCGGACTTTGGCCGTTTCCGGCAAAGTGACACCAAATTCGGCCAGCACGCCGAGCGGGTCGATGACGGCGCGCGAACGGTAAGGCATCGACTTGTACCAAACTGGCGGAAGGCCGAGTACCGGCCATGGATAACAAGAACAGAGGGTACAGACGATCATGTTGTGCACGCCGGGCGTGTTGAACAGTGCCACCATATGTTCGCCCTGGATGCCTTGGTAACCAAGTGATGCAATCGCCGCCGTCGCGTCTGACCGCAGCCACTCGGCGAAAGTGGAGTCGGTCCAGGCCTTCGCCACCACGCGGGCGCCATTGCGGGGGCCAACCTTGGTCTCGTAAGTGTCGATCAGAACGTCGAGGGCTGCCGGATCGACATAGCCCTTTTCCACCAGGAGGGATTCGAGCGCTTTCACCCGCAACTCGATCGGCGAAAGGTCCGAACCCCGATGATCGTGATCGTGTCCGTCATGCGGCATTTTCAATCCCCCTATTTACCGCTACCATAGTAAATTCGGGGCGCGGGGGAAAGCGGCGTGACCAAGCTCGAAGGGATCAGGGCCTGCGTGTTCGACGCCTATGGCACGCTGTTCGACGTGCATGCGCCCCTGGCGAAACTCGCAGGCGAGATCGGACCGAAAGCGGGCGAGGTGTCGCTGCTGTGGCGGCGGAAACAGCTGGAATATACCTGGCTCCGCAGCCTCATGGGAGTCCATGCGGACTTCTGGCATGTAACCAGCGAGGCGCTCGATTACGCGCTGGAGTTTCACGGCATCGACGATCCGGGACTCAAGGACGAGCTGATGGTCCTCTATCTCAAGCTCGATTGCTATGGCGACGTGAAAGACGCCCTCCAGGCCATCAAGGCGAAGAGCCTGCGCACCGCCATCCTCTCCAATGGCAGCCCGTCGATGCTCGATCAGGCGGTGCGCCATGCGGGCCTCGAAAAACTGTTCGACATGGTGCTGTCGGTCGAGGATGTCGGCATCTACAAGCCGAGCCGGCGGGTCTACCGGCACGCCATGCAGAAGCTGCAGATCCACGACGCGCCCTCGATCTGCTTTGTCTCGGCCAATAGCTGGGACGCGCAAGCCGCCGCGCAATTCGGCTTTCAGGCGGTGCG
>JANNUB010000007.1:0-1746 GCA_031394795.1 Ignavibacteriota bacterium
CACGTCGACTAACATCGCCAGAGGTTCTCGAAAACGTTTGAAGATGGCCGTAGAGAGTTTCAACCTGATTTCCGTTTGCCAATTGGTGGCGAACTATGACAACCTTTCCCCAGCCCGTTCCAGCCTCGCCTGCAAACACTATTGTGCCACTCGATGCTGAAAACACTGGAAGGCCACAATCAGTGTTCTCACCTCCCTCACCGTTCCAATCTTCACCCAGATGATTGTTCACACCAAAGTCCTGGGCGTTATACCATCCATCTCCATCATTCGCTTGAGTGACGTATCCTGTCGTACCAACAGGATAATCGAAACCGTTTGAAATTGGTATTGCATCAGGATTGGCAATCAATGTCAGAACTGAAAAGAACCTATCCGACATTGGGCCGTTGCAGTGTTCAGATTTCGAAGATGTTGTTCTTGCGCTATCGCCTTCTGTCGCAATACTGCTATTCGAGATTGCGTTGCTCTTCCCAAAGACAAAATCGAGAACGAGCACTATTAGGAAAATCGGTTTTGAATATCTCATTGCATATATCTCCTTAGTACTCCGTGATGCAAGAAAAGCTAGCCAACTGGAATCGACTCGCATGTTGGCCTATTTTATCGACAAGAGCGTAATTGCGCGCTTTGTCACGGCGCGCCGTCAGTTTTGCCATATATACCCCGCTGGCTCATTCGGCTGCATTCGAAATCGCTGCGTGTACACACACGCACGTTGTCCAAGGTGTCCGAGAGTCCAAAGTGACTGCCAACGAACTTGCAGTACACTTTTTTCCATCGCACAGGATTTTGGTCGTCGTCGAGCACGTGAACTGTGAGTGATTCCATGTCCGACTCTCCCGTCTTCTTCGGCTGTTCCTTCCCGCTCAGCACATCCGCATACAACTGGCTCAAGTCCTTGCTCACCGTATCCGCGTGTGCGCTCGTTGTTTCGCCGGATAATTGTTCCACAGATGACAACCGCTGGAGTTCTACTTGATTTTTTCGAGCAGTTTGTTCTTGAATTCAGCGAACAACTTGTCACCGCCTTCCTTTGTCCCCGAGCCGAAGTTGCCCTGCACAGAAATTTGGATTTGAAGTTTCTTGCCTGCTTCTGCCACTTGGACGTCGATTGACTGGCTGGTCATCTTCCCGATCAAACCGCTTTCAGCCGGGGAACCATAATTAGAGAGCGAAATCTTGCCTTTAGCTTTGTCAATCATGCTGACTTCCAATCCCATTGAACTGCCGACGGTGGTAATAGCCTCGAGAATGTCATCCTGCTGAGCGGATAGTTGGATTGAATATTCGCCTTGATAAGTGTGTACCGATCCACCGACCATGGCTCCGACGCCAGCGCAGGATTGTAGGGAGAATGAAATCAACACTAGTAGCAACGGAACTGTGAGCAATCCTATCAATGTGTCGAGCTTGTTCATGGAATGTCCCTCCAATGTGAGACAGTAAAAGGTGAGTTAAGACGACTTGCGGTCGTTCTATTTGATTATTTCAGCAGTTGGGTAGCCTTCCAGAAAATTCCAGAAAGTTTTTTTGAAGAATGTTTGCGGGGGAAATGGAGGTAAACGGCGGTTTTGCTGGGGCTGCTCACGCTAATGGTTCTGAAACTTCACTATTCTCTTCCTATCTCCCCGAGAGAGTCTTGGCAGGACGAAAGAACCCGCTACCTACTCTTCGGCATAAGGAAGCTTGCAGTAGCGTGCGATGAGTTCCGCCAATGCAACGAGATCGCCGATTTTGTTGTTG
>JANNUB010000103.1:0-14242 GCA_031394795.1 Ignavibacteriota bacterium
GCCCTACGTCGGCAACCTTCACTTCTTTCGGTTGAAGTGCGGTTCCCGCAACAACACCGTCGTTCAAACAGTTTCTCCACCACGAATTGAAGTCCGCATCATTCCGACTGATAGATTCTTTGCTACGCTTCGCTCCGCTCAGAATGGAGCGCCAATACGACTTCACAATCTCATCACCAGCACGCGCACCTCCAAACAAATCATCAAGCAACTCATGCGACGATTTCGTCGCGTACAGCGGAACGATAAGCGGCTGCATAATCGTCGCCGTGCCGTCGAATGCGCGGGCGTCGCTCCATGCCTCGAGATAATGCGATTGCGGGATGTGCCACTCGCATTTCTCCGACGTTTCATCGTCATGCGAGCCGAGCCGGACGGAGAATTGTACTTTCTCAAGCGCGTCAGCAAACTTCACATCACTCGGCGCATCGTACACAGGATTGCCATCGAGAACCAACAGCACATCAACGCCACCTCGATTGATATCATCAACCAATGAGGTGATTGATGCGAGATGATTCTCTGCGCGAGCTTCGACAGGTGAAGTGAACTCAACCGTGTTGCCGACATTGCCGAGCGCGACATTCATCGCATGCGCAAGCGCATGAACTGCAGCAGGCTGATGATTTCCTGCAACAACAATGCTCGAGCCTTTGTGACTCAACAAATCGTTCACCGCCGCGCCGATCTCTTTGTCGTGAACGGCACTCGACGCGTTGACTCCACTGACGCCGAGTTTGGCGGCGACGGCGTGGGCAAACGCTTCAACGTCGCTTGCCTTCATTCTGAAACGATGGTCGGCTTTGCCACCCGTAATCGTCGGCGTGCTCTCGGCGCAATACAGACGATTCATGCTCGACTTGCTCGCATCAACGCGACGACGATTTGCAAAGTCATGCGCGTAGCGAACGCTTCCCGGACCCGATGAGAGAAAATCCGCATCGAGCGACAGAATCACGTCAGCCTTGTCGAAACGATAATGCGTGTGAACATATTCACCGAACGCCATGCGGGCGCCTTCGCGGGCATTGTCGAGCCCGCACGGTTCGTACTGATGCCACTTCGCTTCAGGGAATTGAGAAAGGATGGATTGCAGTTGCCAGCCAAGCGTCGGCGATGTAACGTTCTGCGTGAGAATACGGAGTCCCGCGCCTTTCAATGCGCGTTGCGCGTCGAGCTGACCTTTTGCGTTTTGCAAAAACTTTTCATAACTGCTTGGCTCGCCCTTGCGAAGCACAACCTGCGAGCGGTCGGGGTCGTACAAATTCAGCAGCGACGCTGTTGCGAAAATATCCGTCGCTCCCAAGCTCGCAGGATGGTCGGGATTGCCCGCAATATGTGTTGGGCGACCCATGTGACTCGTCGCCAGCACGCCTTGCGCGTAACCGCCAAGCACGAACGCCGTTGCGTACTGCTGCGGCTTTCCCGGCACGAGCTGCTCGGGCGCCTTCACGTACGGAACAATTTTTTCCTCCGGCTGCTTCACACACGCAGTCAGCCCCGCAAGAGAGAGCGACGCGCCCATCACCTTCATGAAGTCGCGCCGGCTGTACCCTTCGCCCCACGACGAAGCCTCGCGCGGAAATTCTTTTTCAAGAAGCTGTTTGAACTGCTCCGTCTCGGCAATTTCATCCAAGCTCCGCCAAAACTCTTTGCCGTTTTTGCCGGCGAGTTTCGCTCTCACATCATCTATGTTTAGAACAGTTTTAGCGCTCATTCAGAGTAGGGTTAAGTTCCAACATCCAAGCTCCTCCGAAGGAGTCCTTCGGACAAGTTCCAAAGAAATCTCAAATCTCAATATTCAAAAAGAAAATGTAACTCTGATTCTGATTCTTGGAATTTGGTCTTTGGAATTTCTTTGGAGCTTGGAACTTGGGATTTGAGATTTCTTCATCTATGACAAATCGAACAATCCGTCAACTGCTTCACCTGCACGTTATACTTCTTCACCAACTCTTTTCCAAACGCAATTTGATTTTCAGGATACTCGTAGTCAAAATTGTAAATCTCCTCGACCGGGCGAATGTATTTTTCGGGATTCCGATGACATTCGAGACACCAGCCCATCATCAACGTGTTCTGCTTCCAGGTCAGCGGCATCTTGTTCACATTGCCGTGGCAGACCTGACACGCCATGACCTTCGCAACGTGAATGCTATGATTGAAATATGCAAAATCCGGAAGGTCGTGAACGCGATTCCATTCCAGCGGCTTCTGCGTGCGATAACTTGCGCGTACAGGCTCGAGCATCTGTGCGCCGGTCCAAATTTGCGAGTGACAGGTCATGCACGTATGCGTCGGGGGAATGCCCGCGAAGGCGGACTTCTCCGCCGACGTGTGGCAGTAGCCGCACGAAATTCCAAGACCGTTGACGTGATGTTCGTGACTGAAAGGAATCGGCTGTTCGATGGGTTGGTTCACGTTCGTGAAGTAGCCCGAGCGATAACCATCCCACCCAATCCATCCGACAAGTCCGCCGATAAGAAGGAGTGCGACAATGCTGGCTCGCGAGATAACGCGCATCGATGGATGAAATATCTGCGCCATGAAGTTAGAGCAATCCTTTGCCGATGGTTAGCGACGTACTACAAGCAAGCCAAATATCAATGAACACAACTGTGGAAAGTTCTAGGGGTGGAACTGCGACCAGTCTGCAACTCGTCTACGACCCGTATGGTAGAGTAGGGAAATCAACTTGCAACGGGAATAAATATACGGCGGATGGTTGTAACTATCAAGAGTCGGAACGGCAAAATCTTTTCTTTCGTCACCAAACAAAATTAGACTCTCATGAGCTTGGAAACTTTCCTTCTGCGGTTGGATGGGCGAACATGCGCTACGCGCTGGCATCAACCGACGTTCCGCGCGCTATCATCCATTCGCGCTTCGTAGCAAGCTGCAAAAAGAACGTAGCTCACATGGATGCCAATTTTGTCAGTTGTGAAGATCGTATCAGGGACGGTCAACAATGTTCACTGAGAACTGAAGAACGCTTGACTCACTTTCTTCTTGTGAGTAACTTTTCACCGTCATCCATTTCACAACTATGAATGAAACATCCTCGACGACCAGAACAAAGGCAGTCAACTACGACGACATCCGCAGCCAAATCAAGAACGGCGACGTGTTGATGTATCGCGGCAAGTCGCTTCAATCGCGCATCATCATGTTCGTCGCGCGCTCGAACTTTTCGCATGCGGGCATCGCCGCGTGGTGGAACAACCGGCTGATGGTGATGGAAGCCGTCGGCAAAGGAGTCGTCGCAACGCCGATGTCGCTCAGCGTCGGCAAGTACGATGGACGCGTCGCGCTCTTCACTTCTGCGGAGGACATTTCCGAAGAAGACCGCTTGAGGATGATAAAGTTCGCTCAAGAGGAATTGGGGAAAGAATACGCCACGTGGAAAGCAACAAAGCTCGCGTTGAAAATTCTCTTTCAAAGAGATAGAGACAAGAAAGACAAACTTCGCCGCGAACGTCAGCTCTTTTGTTCGTACTACGTCGCGCAGATTTACAATTCGATTGGACAGGATTTGAAAGAAGGAGTAAGCGATAGGTTTATGACGCCAGGCGATATTGCGAACTCGCCGAAGTTGAAGCGAATTGCGGTGTTGAGAAAAAGTCGCTGACTATTTCGGAAGCAATGAGCGAAGATATTCAATGTCGCCGAGTCTATCAGCATCCACCTGTATGAGATTTCGATTGTTCTTAATGTCATCAATCGCTTCCAACAATCTCCGTTTGTTCTCAGGAGAGCTCATCAGGTATTCCGTTTCATCTTGAATTTCTCCAACTTCCATCACTTCTATCTCAATCTCCCGTTCATCGTAAAGGGCTCTGAGACTTTGCACGAATCGCTCGTCGAGTTCGGAAGCCTTCACTCTATAGGTAGAACGCATGCCTTTCTCCTTTCAGGCAAATCCGCAATCTCCTCCGATGGAGTCTTCCGAAGCACTGCCCTCGGCACTTCGGACAATCCGCAACCCGCAATCGTCAATTCGCACTCCGCAATCAGATTAAATCCACTTCTTCCTTTTGAAGAACCACAACATCCCCACCACGACGAACAGCATAAAGATAGTTGCCGCGGTGTGCCCATATTCCCAGTGCAAGCCCGGAATAAAGTCAAAGTTCATCCCAAAGAAACCTGTTATCACGCTCAATGGCAGAAAAATTGTCGAGATAATCGTCAGCACCTTCATCACTGCATTCAAGTTGTTGGACGTAACGGAAAGATACGCATCCAACAATCCACTCAAGACATCGCGATACGAATCCGTCAAGTCAGTCATTCGCACAAGGTGGTCGTACACGTTGCGGTAGTACACCATCTCATCGGTTGTGATCAGCGCAAACTCGCCGCGTGAGAGTCGGCTCAACATTTCTTTTTGGTAGCTCGCAATCTTCCGCACCGCCATCACGTCTTTCTTCAATTGCAGGATGCGCATCATCGTTCTCTGCGAGGGCTTCTTGAGAACTTCTTCCTCCATCGCATCAATGGCGGTATCGAGCTGGTCGAGAATCGGCGAGTAGTGGTCAACGATGTCGTCAATAATGAGGTGAAAAAGAAAATCCGGACCTCGCCCCATCGCCTGCGGATTTTTACTGCACATCTGCGACGCGTACGCGATGGAGCGAAGCGGCTTGAAATGATGCGTCACCAGCACGCGCTTCGAAAGAAATGCGCTGAGCTGTGTCGTTCGAATTTCGATCCCGTGTTGTGGTTTTTCAGCCTCCGGGGAATTCACCGGCTCGATAGGATTGAAAATGACAAACAGATACTGCCCGAAATCTTCGACCTTCGGCAGATGTCCTTCGTCAACTTTCCCGTGTTGACAATCTTCGATAGCGAGAGGATGGAAATCGAGCAACGACACCATCAATGTTTCCTCTTCTGCATCGCTCGGGTTTTCCAAATCAACCCAAATCGTTCCCGAGTGATGCTGCAGCGCCAACGCCAACTCCTTGATGGTGAGTTTTTTTATTTCGTTGTTGACGTGATGAAGAATCGTAACCATAAACGCAAACGAGTGAGTGAATGAATGTCCAACGGACCCCTCTACGAGGTCGTAGACCTTCGGGGAATCGCGGAAGCGTTGATAAGATTGGAATTTCGGGAGAGATTGTCAATAAGATTTGCCACGCCTCGCCTCGCTGCGAAGCGCGCAGGCGGGCGTGGGCAACAAGTCAATCATTCGACTGATACATGCTCGGCATTCGGCACAGCCCGCACCCAATCGCCGAAATTGAGAAGCTCCTCCATGCGGCATGACCAGACGAGCTTACCATCATGCACGGTTATATCGGGACAACTATCGCACATGCTGAGCGCGCCGTTCTGCATGAAGTCCGCCGGCTGAATAATCATTACCGACTGCATGTGGAGTTTTTTGAAGAGCAACTTCGGCGAGCGGAGCGCGTCATGCAAATAGGCTTTCCGCGTTTGCCTCAGCCCTTTGTCAATCGGCGAAAGCGCCAGCATGGATTTGGCTCTTCCCAACACTTCAGGCTTCGTGTACGCGAGATAGCAATCTTTCACCAGGTGATGCAGCGTTTGCGAAAGCTCCATGAACTTTGCGCCGGCATATCCAAAAATCTTTTCTTTCGTTCCGATGCGCATCGTGAGCAACCATTTGAAATGGTCGGGACGCTCGGTGCCGTTCAGGTACGCGCACGGCTGGAAGTCTGGATACTTTGTTCGAATCGTTTCCACAATGTCGGTGGACATGATGCCGATTTTTCGCTCTTCATCAATCGCGTAGGCAATCGGCGACATATCAATCTTGTTACCGCCAACGTAATAGTCGTACCCTTTATGTATTGGCGCGGCGCGGTAGGCGATGAAAACGAGAATATGTACGATGTCAATGTGCTTCTGTCCCCACTCGACAATATCGGGAACGTATTTCAACGTGTGGTCATAGACAGTCGCGTTGAACGCGCACGAAATGCCGCCGACGAGGTTGAGCATCTGCGCGTAATGCAATCGCAAATCGTTCAGCTCAAGCTCCGTCTTCCCTTTCATGTGCGGACGCTGTTGTCCACTGTCAATGTGAAATGTAAATCCCTCGACTCCCGCGTCTTTGAGCGCGCGAAGTTTTTCCATCGTCAGCGCAAGACCGTTTGTGTTGATGATGGGCTTCTGTCCATCCTTCGCAATCATCTCGACAATGTTTTCGATTTGCGGATGCGTCAACGGGTCGCCGCCTGCAATCGAAACGCCGTCGGTCTTTCGCAAGCGCTTGAACGTGTCGAGTTCTTTTCTGATTTGCTCGAGCGACTTGTGCGCGTTCGGGTCGTTCTTGCGATAACATCCATCGCAATACAAATTGCACGCGCTCGTCGGCTCGAGCCAGCTGATTGCGTTATCAGGCAGACTCCATGGCAGACGATACAACTCGTTATGATTCAGAACATGATTCGTTGTGTGTTCCATCGAATGACTCCTTGTGAAGTTGGGGAAAAGAAAAAGCCTATTCCTCTTCATGGACATGAAGAAAAAGAAGAATAGGCTTTGTAAAAGAACGCTAAATCCTGAGCGCAGCGAAGGATATCACATCCGTTCGCCACCAACAATTTACTTCGTAACTCTGAGCTGCTTCCCGCGTTTCGCGCGATACAATCGTGCCTTCGGCTCGCTCACTGCGGATATGCTTGGCTTCAATTTGTAGTGCACACGAAGGGGCTTTCTCAATTCATAGTTATCAGGTAATGGCAATTCAAATCGTCCCGCGACAACGCCAGGGACAGTTAAGTCTTCGTCAAGATTCTCCCAGCGAAGGGCGTAGCCGTTCACTTCAAGGGTCACTTCTCTTAGTTGCTCGTCCGTTGCGTCACGGAGCAGCACATACCTATCGGCAGGGAAAGCGATGACTCGCCCGTCCGTGAGTTCCACAAATATCATTCTGCCCTCAGCCCAAGCATGCAACCCAACAGGTTCACACTCTTCTGCCCCGCTGAAACTCAATGTATTTTTCGATGAAAAGGTCTCTGTACTCATACACTATTTTCTCTATCGTGCGCAAATCATGCAAACGAATTCCTTTGTTTCTCTCAAGACGAATCGGAGTCAGCCAGAATTTACACTCCCCGTGAGGCGACCTCACGTGGATGTGTGGCGGTTCATGTCCCTCATTAGCGAAAAAGTGAAATCGGAACGAACCAATTCTCAAAACTGTCGGCATTGCTCAAACAGAAACTTGAGGACGTCGCGCGGGAACTCCATTTAACATCCCTTCAGCGCTTATATCCTCATCAACATCTTCCCAATGCACGCCCTCTCCATCACCAATGATTTCATAGTTTTCTCTCTGCGCAGGCGTAGCATCTGACAATCTCCACGACCATGCAAGGGGAACACTAATCACCCGACCGTCTTTCAGCGTTGCGGTGATTAGCTCGTCGCTTACATTTACTTTTTGAATGCGTGGCTCACTATTGCTCACAGTGTTCATCCCATGCCTCACGAATCTTTTCGATGTTCATCTGAATCTGTTTGCGAATCTCATTCAATTCTCTTGGGGAGAATCCGTTGTTCTTGCTCAATGAAACAGGCTCAATCCAAAACTTGCATGTCATTTGCTCACGACGAACGTGAACATGTTTCGGCTCGGCGCAATCAAAACTGTAAAAGAAGAAGCGATACGGACCCGAAATATTCTTGACCGTAGGCATGAGAATTCATCACACACGAGTTCCAGTGCTTTCAAGAATCTTTTGCGAATCGAGGTAGAACGTTCCGTTTACTACTCGTGCCCGATTGAAGTGCAGAACATCTTGTAGTTCTTTGCCGCACGCGCTGAAACATATTACACATTCACATGCTGATTATCAACCTGTGCACCATCGCGATCGCTCGATGCGCGGCTGCTATGAAAAACAACTGAGGAGCTCCTACTCCAAGGGGAACATCTCACAATCTTCCAGCGGCAACATCGGCAAAGGCTGCCCGTTATGCTGTAGCCGGAACTTGATCTGCTCAAGCAGTGGGTTCTCTTTCACTTCGCTCTCAAAGCCAAACAATCTCGGTGCGAACGTGCTGAAATCGAACAAACCTTTCTTCGGCAGCTCAATGATTGTCACCTCTTGTTCTTTGGGAATACCAGCTTTCTCCTTTGCGATGTTGATTGCAGTTTCAAGTCCGCCGAGAACATCTACCAGCCCGTTCTGCTTCCCATCCAAACCCGACCAGACTCTCCCTTCGCCGATGCGGTCAATCTCATCGAAGGACTTCTTTCTGCCGGAGGCAACCTTGCCCACAAAATCTTTATAGAATGATCTGATCAAATGTTCCGTCCTTGCCCGCTCTTCTGTTGTCATTGCACGATCGGGAAGTCCAATGCCAAGCAGCGGTAGTGTGAAGCCAAAGCCAAGGTCGGCGTGAGCGCCGGCTTTTACAAGATCGGTAGACATTCCCATCCACTCTTTCAGACCTTTGTTGTAGAGCCAACCACCGATGACGCCGATGGAGCCTGTAATCGTTGTCGGCGCGGCAACAATGGTATCGGCGTACATCGAAAGCCAGTATCCGCCTGACGCCGCGACGAAGCCTTGCGAGACAATCACCGGCTTCTTCCCCTTCGCTTTCTTCAACGCTTCGGCAATGTAGTCCGAAGCAAGTCCGTCACCGCCGGGCGAATCGACGCGAAGCACAATCGCTTTGATGCGACCATCATTCACGGCAGCCTCGACATCTTTCACCAACTTGCGCGCCGTAATGCCTTCATCCATCGCGCAGGCCCCAAGCGCGTAGATGACCGCAATGCGCGGCGTCTCGCCCCACACATCATCGGGAGGGAGATTGAACTTCGCAAGCGAGCGTGGACTTCGATACCCTTTCGCTTCTCCTTCCAACGTTTTGATGATGTCCTTTACCGCGTCCCACCGTGCCAGTGTATCAACCAATCCCTTGTCGCGTGCTTCTTGGGGAAGAAAGATCACGTCTTCATTCACCAACTTATCAAACGCTTCCTGGCTCATCTTGCGAGCTTCGCAGATTTCGTTCTTTGCGTGCTTGTAATAATCATCAACCAGCTTTTGTCGTTGTTCACGATCTGGGTCGGACATCTTGTCGCGAGAGAGATTTTCAGCCGCTGACTTGTACTTGAAGAACCTCCACTCGTCGAAGCCAATGCCGATTTTTTCCAGTGTTCCCTTCAAGAAGGTTCTGCCCATGACATAGCCTTCGAGGGAGAGCGTTCCAATTGGATCCATCACAATGTTGTCGGCAATCGAAGCAAAATGATAAAGGTCTATTCCGCCCCGATCAATGAAGACGATAACTCGCTTTCCGGTCGTCTTGAATTCCTTCAGCTTCTCTCGCAACTCCCACAATTTCTCTCTGTCGGTCGTCATGCCCGATGTGTTGATGGCAATACCTGCAATCGTCACGTCGGATTTCGCAGCGTCAATTGATGCAAGCAGGTTTGCCAGCGTTTTCGAATCGTCAAACAACTGGAACTTCTGATACTTGATCGGACCAAGAAGATTCATCTCGACATAGTTCTGGTTCTTCCTCAGATATGTATCAATGATGTTACGGTCGTATGAACCGAGCCTGATGCCATAGGTGTTGTACGCATACTTTTGATTTTGATCGTAGTGTGCCTGCGTTGTTAGTCCCACGCTACCAAGACTGAGCTGAATGCCGAAGGTGAATGCTTTCGTATCGAAGTAACGACCGGTGATCCGAATGCCCGGCAGCGCTTCAACCGCTACGCCGGCACTCCACGCGCCATTGTTCAGCGATTGCTTGCTCTGAATTGCGTAATCAGCAAATGCCGTCACGATTTCATTGCCAAGAGGTCTGCCCGCAATTTCGACAACGCCTTCAGCATCGCCAGAACTGAATGCCTTCGTCCCGATCAAGCCGACCGAAAGATATTGCATCGGACGAATGAGGAAGCCAAGCTTGGTAACATTTCTTCGATTGAACGCCGACCTGCTTCCGGTCGTCCAGCCATACGTAAGCCCGCTGCTGAACGAACGATCGCCAGAGGCAAGCGAGATGCGATAATCCGTAATAGCACCGAGCGGTGACTTCTCGTGAATCAGTCCGAACCCGAAGTTGGGAAACGCCGTGAACAATCCCCAACGATTGAGGTCGCTCAGTTTCCCGTTTACGTCAGAAAACGCGAACGCAACATCAAATTGATGCTGGTACGTAAGCAAGGCGGGATTGTCGTAGCCGAATAGCCCGGTCTTCAACGCTCCGGAAGAGGCAAGAAGGAAATCATTGTGCAAATGATGTGGTGGAATTGCTGACTGCGCATTGGCGGAGAAAATCAGACCAAGAGTCAGCACGAGTATCGTAGCTATCGTTCTCATAATGTTGTCTTTACATCGTTTGGAGTGGTGTATAGAGAGAGAGTTGACCAATCATACGAGTGGAAACGGTGGAATGTTACTGATCATACAGCATTAAAAAAGCCCGCCACTACAACGTGACGGGCTTCTTGCTCCGCGAGCAGGACTCGAACCTGCAACCCTGCGGTTACGGTTTCTCCAAAACTTTCGTTCCGGTCCGGACTATCTCATCATCCCGCCATCGGCGGGAGTCGGGCGCTTATGGGGCTTATTGGTGAGAATCCTCATCCCCTAGTCTCTGCACGTTTCTCGCCACATGAATCTTCTCTTGGCGGGACTTCGCTCAGGGTTACCGTCTCCTAACGGACTTAGGCTTCCCTGAATTCACCCGATGTTTCACTCCCAATTACTCGGGAGGGCTGCTATGTTCGCGTGAAGCTCTCGATGACAATTCTCCTTCTTCACACAACCCTTACAGCCGCATGCTCTACCATTGAGCTATCGCGGAATTGCACAACTATGATAAGAAAATTGCCGGCAGGTTTCAAGGAGATTTTCTGATGATATTGTTCTTGCCTTACTGAGCAAGCAGCATCAGAACACCTTCAATCAGAAAATACGTGGCTGCTGCAACGATTGCCGAAGTCGGGATGGTGAGGATCCATGCCCAGAGGATTCTACCCGCGACTCCCCAGCGCACGGCGGAGAGCCGTCGTGTCGCGCCCACGCCCATGATCGCGCCGGCGATGGTGTGCGTCGTGCTGACCGGAATTCCGCTGACCGCTGTGAAGAGCAACATTGACGCGGCAGCGCCTTCCGCGCAGAAGCCGCCGATGGGACGAAGGTGCGTCAGCTTCATGCCGAGCGTCCGCACAACTTTCCAGCCGCCGAGATACGTTCCCAACCCGATTTGCCGCGTGCGCGGAAAGAATCACCCACGTCGGAACGTAAAATGTCGGACCGAGGTATCCGGCGGTGAAGAGTACGAGTGCAATAATGCCCATTGTCTTTTGCGCGTCGTTCGTCCCGTGACCCAGGCTGAATGCCGCCGACGAAATGAGTTGACCGATCCGAAAAAAATTATCCACTTTGCTTGGAGGCATTTTCCGCGCAAGCCAGGTCACCGCAACCATGATGAGGTACGCGAACAGAAGCCCGAGCAAGGGCGAAAGGAAGATGAAAAGCGTAACGCGATAGATTCCCGACATAACCAGAACATCGAAACCGCCCTTGGCTATTCCGGCGCCGACAAGTCCGCCGATGAGCGCGTGCGAAACGCTGATCGGCATTCCGATGCGCGTGCAAAATTCTGTCCAGATGATCGCGCCCGTGAGCGCGGCGAGAATCAAGTATAAATCAACGACGTTTACGTCAATAATGCCTTTGCCGATTGTGTTCGCGACATGAACGCCGAAGCCGAACGCTGCAATAAAGTTGAAGAACGCCGCCCACAACACCGCGAAGCGCGGTGAAAGCACTCCTGTGGAGACGACCGTTGCGATGGAATTCGCCGCGTCGTTCATGCCGTTCAAAAAATCGAACAGCAGTGCAAGGAAAATGATGACGATGACGAGTGTGAGCATGGGGAGCGTTCTTCTCAGTTCTTTTTCTCAGGCCTTTTTCTCAGGCCTTATTCTCAGGCGTTCTTCACGATAATGGTCTCGATGACATTCGCCGCGTCTTCGCATTTGTCCGTTGCGGTTTCGAGACTGACGAGCAGCTCTTTCCACTTGATGAGAAGAATCGGATCTTTGCACGTGTCGAAGAGATTGGCAATTGCCCGTTCGAACAAATCATCCGCTTCGTTTTCGATGCTGTGGATTTTTACGAGACTCTCGCGGATGGATTCCACCGATTTCAGATCGCGCAGCTTTGGAATTGCGCGGTGAAGCTCAAACACAGCATCATATATCAAGCTCGCGAGCCGCTCCTGTTCGGGGAGAATCGTATCGACGCGGTACAGCAGTATACGCGTCGCAGCGCCTTGAATGAAATCGAGAATGTCGTCGAGCTTCGAGGCGAGCATGTGGATATCCTCCCGGTCGAACGGCGTAATGAATGTTGACCCCAGCTCGGAGTAGATCGTGTGCGTCTGATCGTCGCCGAGATGCTCAAGCTCTTCGATCTTTTTGATCTTTTGCGCGCGCTCATCTTTCGAAATTGCATTCGACATCAGCTCACGGAAAATTTTCGCCGCAGCGAGCAAATTCTCTGCGTCGTTTTCAAAGTACTCGTGGAACTTGTCGTCCTTCGGCATGAGCGCGTGGAGAAAACTGTCTAATTTCATTGTCTTCCCTTAGAGTTGTTGGGAGATGAAGATTTGGATATGAAAAAAAACGGTTAGCGTGAATCGTGTGGCGGTAGAAGATAGGAAGAATACGTTTTGCGTGCAACCGACATAGAAAACCGTCACCCACGAATCTTCACGAATTGACACGAATGTATGAAAACGTAAAAGCGCTGAACAACAATTCCTAAGACCGATTTGTGAGAATTCGTGTGGATTCGTGTGGTGAAAATTCTATGTCGGATTTTGAGAAAGGAAATTCAACTATCGAGATACGTGGAGCCAGACCGCAAGCGTTTCTTTTCGCTCTGCGCTTTTTTTTGGTTCAAGCGATTCTGCCGCGAGGATTTTGTGGGCTTCGACGCAACGCGTTTTCGTCTCACGGCAAGCGCAACGCGCAGCAGCGCCGCGAATTTTTGCACTACCAGCTCGCGGTTTTTCCATTGGCTTCGCGATTCCTGCGATGCGACGCGGAGGATCCCTTCAGTGGCGATACGGAGCTTCCTGCAAATTCGCTCCTTCCGTTCGGCGCTCAAGCTCGGCGACCCGTTCACGTCGAAGAGCAGCTCGACACGCGTTGCGACTTTGTTCACGTTTTGTCCGCCGGGTCCGCCGCTGCGCGAAAACTGGAACTTCAGCTCTCGTTTCGGAATCTGTACACCCGGCATCACTTCAACAGGCATTGAACTTTGTCCTTCTTCTCACAACAATGTGCATGAAATATACTGAACTTCCTCAGCAAACATGGCATACCCTTCCGTCAAGATTTCAAGAAGAAATCTCCGGCAGGCGTGACGACCGAGTAACAACGCCATTAGTCCAACGGACTTTTGACTGCAAGCCGACCGCTATTCAAGACATGGGTATAGATCATTGTCGTGCGTACGTCTTTGTGTCCAAGCAACTGTTGAACCGTTCGGATATCGTAGCCGGATTCCAACAGATGCGTTGCGAACGAGTGGCGGAAGCTGTGCGGTGTTGCTTGTTTGAGTATGTGTGTTCTGCGCACTGCATCTTTGATCGCTCGTTGAAGCGCTGATTCGTCAAGATGATGGCGACGAATCTTGTGTGATCCCGGAACTTGCGAGCGGTTTGACGCAGGGAAAAGATATTGCCAGCCAAGTTCGATCGCTGCGTTGGGGTATTTTCGTTCGAGCGCGTACGGAAGAGAGACTTCGCCAAATCCTTCCGACACATCTCGCTTGTGAAGCTCTTTCACGGATTCGATTTGTTGCTGTACGTACGGCACGAGCGATTGCGGAAGCATGGTGATGCGATCTTTTTCTCCTTTCCCGTCTCGCACAACAATGCTGAGTGACTGAACGTCAATGTCTTTGATGCGCAACCGCATGCACTCTTGAATACGGAGACCGGAACCGTAGAGCAGACTTGCCATGAGTTTCGCGGCGCCCTGCATTGCGCCGATAATTTTTCGCGCCTCGTCGCGCGTGAGAACAACGGGCAGGTGTTTGGGTCTGCGCGCACGCACCACTTCGGCGATGCGACCGAGAGGTTTGTTGAGAACGTGCTTGTATAAGAAGAGCAAAGCATTGAAGGCTTGGTTTTGCGTTGAAGCGGAGACATGACCAACTTCGGCGAGATGCGAGAGGAATTCTTTGATCTCTTCCTCTCCCATTTCGCGTGGATGGCG
>JANNUB010000131.1:0-11308 GCA_031394795.1 Ignavibacteriota bacterium
CGCTGAACACGCTCTCGTGCGTCCAAACAGTCGGATTTCCGTGGCCTGTAAAATTCACGAAGAGCACCCCGCGGTTGATTTCGTCAATTATAGCTTGATATGCCTGCGGCCTGCGACGGCCCTGCGTCGCGACCACGAGCGGATATTCCTCGGTATAGACTTTGACCTTTTCCATAATATCAGGCGTCAGTGAAGCGACCGATTCTGCACCGCGCGTATATATACTCCCTTCCTCGTTGCCGTCATCGGCGACAAACATTCCGCGCAGCTTCCAGGAACTCCCTGAAGATCGAGTATCGTATCCGATGACCTTGTTGACAACATCGCTGGCTTCTCTCACACTTCTCGAGTTGATCCTGCCGCCCACCATCCAAGTTTTCTGGTCACCATCGGCAAAGCGGGTAAAGAAATCATCAGTGGCGGTGCTTCCAACTTCATAGTATGACTCCAGAGTTTCCCACGTGGGGACATAGTTGCTTTTCCCGTTGATGCTCTTGTAGTCGTAGGATCCTTGTCCAAGGAACAACACATACAGCGGACGCCTCTCCGGCGTTCCGTAATTCTCATACGCGTACTTCAAGTAATCACGAATGGCGCTGACATCCGGGACGCCGCCGCTGAATTCGTTGTAGATGAGGTTGACATCAACGATCAACGTTTTGAAGTTTCCGTGCTGAGGCTGTTCGCGGTGCCCCTTTAGCTGATTTGCAGCAGTGAGGAATTCCGGGCTTGTAAGGATAATAAAATCAACCTGCTGTGCAACACCCCGAAGGTTCTGATTGGCAACAGTGGTAACTGCGAGAGGCGTCCGATAACCAGCCGGATTTACGGCGCAATACTCGGAGACGCCATTGCCCGGTTCCACCGCACGAAAAACACCGGACGTTGCAAGAACGCGCTTCACATTCGCGTAGTCGCTTACGTTGAACACAGAAAATTGCCCGAGACGATACTCGACGACGGCGCCGGTATCCGGCGACCGGAACCGGAGGTTATTGACGGCCGGATCCAACGCGCGCCGGTAGACAATCTCAACCCAATCAAGATATCCCGATGCTCCCGACTGAGCCGAAGCAAACGAAAACGAAAGTGAGCTTGAGCTGTTCGCGATAGGAAATGTACCGGCGATCTCAAATGACTGAGATTGTGCAAAAACATATCCGTCCGGGTAACTTGTCTGCAGCTCATGTGTTCCGATCGTTAGTCCCGTTTCGCGAACGGTAAACGTCGGCGGCTGAGTGGAACCTGCGACGAGCGTGTAACGATACGTTCGCTGAGAGCCGGAGACAAGGCCGGGCAGCGGCAGCGTTCGGGCAATAGTTCCGCCGGGTGTGACCGGCAAGCTGAGCCAGTTCTTTCCCGATTTGAGAATGTTGAACGTATCCGGCTCAACAAATGCCGCATCCAAGAAATCACTTGGAATCACCGTCGCCGCGGCGCTCGCCGACTGTTGAGGCTGCATGCGTTTGCCGGGGCGAACCCCGAACCGGAGCCAATAGTAATTCACTCTGCCGTAATGATGAATGTAGTGTCGAACTGTTTTTGCTGCTGGATCGTACTTTACGCCTTGAACACCACGCCCATAGAAAAGAACGTTGTCGCTCGCATCCCACCGCTCATCGGCTTCACCTTCCACATGGATCGCGTTCTCGACGAGATCAACCGGCCGTGGAGCAGAAACGGTCTCCGACAACTCCTCTCCGCCGTTGCCATAGATTTCGATCGTCTTCGGATTCACTCCAGAGAGATTAATCCCGTTTCTCGTGAACCAACTTGCATCGAGAACGTAGATCCCTTCCTCCGCGACGCTCAACCGGTACCAGGTGCCCAGGTTGAGCACGCTGGGTTGTCCCATCGTACGATTCAACTGCCGGGGCGACTCGAACCTCCACTGCCGTGCTTGCTGGAAATTTATCAACGCGCCTTCGAACAACTCATCGTCGTTCGATTGAATCCTCGTCGCGGCAGAACTCCCGTACACAACTTCAACCACGATCCTGGTGTACTTACGAAGTGTTTTGTTCGCCTGATGGTATTGGAGCGGATGTTTTCTCACTTTTCCAATCAACATGCTTCGCACTTGCCCTACGGGCAAAAGCTCCGCTACCGTGCCCGGGAGAAAACGGTTCTGAGCATACTTCTCGTTATTCATCGCATACTCTTTTGCCACAGTCATTCCATCTTGATCGTGGAGCGAGGGAATCGGTTCGAGAAGCACATTCGGAATCTCCTCATAGTCCGCCGAAACAACCTGAACAATATTCCCTTCCTTCGATTGGAACCCGAACGTCAGCGTTTCGAATCGGAGATCAGGCGAGCCGGCATGATGAACACCGGGCACCGAACCTGCAAAATCATACCGGGTAAACTCCTTATCATTGAACTGTCTTGTCACTGCCGGAAGATACTGCGGAACAAATTCGATTTGGATGGATTGCTCGGAGGCGTTCAAGACCTTGATGCCGGTTTCGCGCCCGGCACAAAGGATGGTCATGGGAGCAATTGCGAGAATTGCCGCCGGAAGGATTCCGATTCGTGTCATCTTAGCGCCCTCTGTGATTGTATCGTATAAACAAGAAACCCGAAGGTTAGATTCCCCTGCGGCATTCGGCGGCTCCTCCCGAAGGGATGGCTTCGCCAGAAGGAGTTCTTTCCCGAAGGACAAAAAAAATGGAGCTACCGCCATTCATTGTTCGTCCAAAGGTCTCAACCTCAAAAAAGCAAGAGCACAGCAATACTACAATCTCCTGCTGAAACCTTTACCGAACAAGCCTATAGGCTGTACTCCAGAATTGTTTATTCGTATTATGCGATGGGAAAATATAGAAAGAGAATCCCCGAATGTCAAGGGGTCTATGGAAGTCTATGGAGTCAATGCATCCCGTGAAGCCTGATCACCACTCACTGCTTGCAATCGCAATCGCAGAAGCCAAAGCCAGTCTTGCCGAAGGGGGTATTCCTATCGGCGCCGCACTCTTCGATAGACAGGGCATGCTGCTCGGCAAAGGCCACAACCGGAGAATTCAGGAAGGAGATCCGTCGGTGCACGGGGAGACGGATGCGTTCCGGAAAGCCGGCAGGCAGCGAACCTACCGCGACAAAATCATGGTAACCACTCTCGCTCCCTGTTGGTATTGCAGCGGATTGATTCGCCAGTTCAACATCGGGACAGTGATCGCCGGTGAGTCGGTGAATTTTCGTGGAGGCATTGATTGGCTCCGTGAGAACGGCGTCGAGGTCATCGATGTGGACTCACGGGAGTGTATCGAGATGCTCGCACGTTACATCGAAGCGCACCTTGAGATTTGGAATGAAGACATCGGAGAAGAATAACTACTCAGCCCTGTAACCCAATTTAGCAAGCAGAGATTTGTCTTCGCGCCATTCTTTCTTTACACGAACGTGCAATTCGAGAAACACCGGACCACCGAGGAATGTTTCGACATCCTTTCTCGCCGCCGCTCCGATTCTTTTCAGCATCTCACCTTTCCTGCCGATGAGGATTCCTTTCTGCGAATCCCGCTCCACATAGATCTCGGCACTGATGAATGTCTTCCCCTTCTCGCGCTCTTTGAATTCTACGACGTCAACGGTTGCCGAGTACGGAACTTCCTCTTTCGTCGCGAGAAAAATCTTCTCACGAATAATCTCAGCCACAAAAAATCTTTCGTTCCGTTCGCTCACAATGTCGAGCTGATAGAAAGGCTCATGCTGTGGAAGATGCTGAACAATGGCCGCGATGAGGCCCGGCGTTCCGTCATTGCGCAAAGCTGAAATTGGGAAGATCTCTTTGAAAGGAAATGCCTTCGAGTAGGACGCGATCATCGGCAGGAGGTTAGGCTTGGCGATCACGTCGACTTTGTTGATGATGAGGAACGCGGGTTTGTGCAGGTCTTTGAGTTTTGCGAACGCTCTCGCGTCCGAATCTGCCGAATCAGGCTGTTGTTTCGTCGCATCGATCATGAACAGCACAACGTCGGCGTCTTTTATCGCCGACGACGCGTACTCCATCATCACTTCCTGCAGCAAGTACTTCGGTGTGATGATCCCGGGAGTATCAAGGAAAATGATCTGGGACTCAGCCGTCGAAAGAATGCCGAGAACTTTATGCCGTGTTGTTTGCGGCTTCGGCGTGACGATCGAGAGCTTCTGCCCGAGCAGGGCGTTCATCAACGTGCTCTTGCCGACATTCGGCTCGCCGATGAGCGCCGCGTAACCGCAGCGGAAATGTTCTTTGGCTTTCAATTCTCCGTTCATATAGTCAAATAAAAAACCCCGTTGCTACCCACGGGGTTTACTCCTGTAATAAGTTGTTCATATCAGGTATCTGCCAAGACATCAGCACGAGGAGCGGGCGCACCCCTCAAGAGTCCCTCTGTACTTAAGTCTTCATCAATATCTTCCCAATGAATATGAAATCCCGCTCCTGCAATTTCCCAGCCTTCTCTTTGTGTCGGTGTTGCATGAAGAAGACGAGGGTACCACGCAAGGGGGATAGTGATACGTCGCCCATCGTACAGATCGACACTCAATGAATCATCCGTGAAACTTACATCTCTCACTCGCTCACCCGCGCTGACGTCTGAAGCTTTCATTCCATACCTCGATGCATTCTTGTTCTCGTTCGACGAGCATTCGTTCGATGGTTCTTAATTCAGTTGCGCCAAAACCCAAATTTCTTACAAGAGCCACTGGTTGTAGCCAAAACTTCGCCGAATAGTTCTCCCTGTCGACGTGAACGTGTGGCGGTTCTTTCAGGTCATGACTAACGAAATACACGCGATACGAACCTTCTCGAAAAATCCGTGGCATACATTCACAACGCCTCTTCTCCCGATTCCCCGGTTCGCACGCGAATAACATCTTCAACGGGATAAACAAATATTTTTCCATCGCCGACTTGCCCTGTGCGCGCCGCGTTCATGATCGTGTCAACGACTTTGTCCGCCGCCTGGTCCGCGACGATGACTTCCAATTTTATTTTCGGCAGAAAATCAATCTGGTATTCCGACCCGCGATAGAGTTCCGTGTGCCCTTTCTGACGTCCATAGCCTTTCACTTCCGTCAGTGTCATTCCCTTTACCCCGACTTCGGCAAGCGCTTCGCGCACGTCGTCAATTCTAAATGGGCGGATGATGGCTTCGATTTTTTTCATGAGTTCTCCTTCAGTTGTTGGACTATCAGCAGTCCACCTTTCAGATTTCCTTTCAAGAGGTCAAGCACTTGCGGAATTAGAGGCTGAATGATTTCATGTTTGTTGCTTTCTGCTTTCAACAAAATGACGGTAATGGGAAATCGTTCGAGATTCTGTTGATGAACGATGCTCTTGTCCATCGTGATCAGGACTTCGAAACCCTTCAGAGTCATTAGCCCAAGCAATTCGCCGTTCTTCTTTCCGTCCCAGCTCATCCGCCGTGCAGTGACGACGTCATGCTTATCGCCAAAATCCAATCTCACTTTTGATGGAATGTGCTCATCAAGTAAGATTTTCATTCAGAATTTTTTCAGTCGTTACAAAAGACTCCGCGATGTTCAGAACTTCAAGAGCCTGTTCCCTTGAAACACTTGGAAAATTCTCTAAGAACTCCTCAAGCGTGTCTGTCTCAAGATAGTCGAACAGCGCCTGAATGGGAACTCGTGTTCCTACAAACACCGGAGTTCCCCCCATGGTTTCGGGGTCGATGGAAATTGATTTGTACTTCATCATTTTGCCTCGTATCGGTTTCTACTTCCCGTGACACTGCTTATACTTCTTCCCGCTTCCGCACGGACACGGATCGTTACGGCCGATTTTTTCTCCCACATGCATCGGCTGGGGTTTACCGCCGCGCGCTTCGGGCGGAGCTTGCGGGTATCCCGCTTGCGGGTATCCCGCTTGCGGGTGTCCCGCCGTCGGGGACTGCGCCGTTCCTCCGGGAATCGGCTCGCGGTTCGCTTGAAAACCCATTCCTGTTGAAGTCTCATGGCTCGTGCGCATCTGCACCGGGCGCCGCGGCGTCCGGATCGGCATCTGCTGAACTTCTGTCGGAAAGAGCTTGAATGCGTTCGTCACAATCTCTGCATCAATAAGATCGAGGAATTCAACAAACATGTTGAACGACTCGGTCTTGTATTCGACGATCGGGTCTTTTTGCCCGTACGCGCGCAAGTGAATTCCCTCTTTCAGATCATCCATCTCGCGCAGATGATCTCTCCACTTCTCGTCGATCACCTGGAGCACAACCATTTTCTCGATCTGCCCCATCGTCTGCGAGCCAAGCTTCTCTTCCTTACGACGGTAGAATTCCCGCGCAGCCTTGCTGATTTCGTCTTTCACGCCATCTTTGCCGAGTGACTGAAATCGCTGCAAGTCCATGCGCAAGTCAACCAGAAGATGCGAAAGCAAATCCGCATGGAGACCCTCAAGATCCCCGCTCTCATAATACTTGTCCGCAAGTTTTTGAGCATACTCATCCGCCAGATCGACAATGTCGTCTCTCACCCTATCACTCAAGAGCGCGCGGCGACGGCGCGTGTACACCACCTCGCGTTGCTGGTTCATCACGTTATCGTATTCGAGAAGGCGCTTTCGAATGCCGAAGTTATTCTCTTCAACTTTCTTCTGCGCGCGTTCGACGGATTTCGTAATGAGCGCATGCGTTATGACCTCGCCTTCCTTCAAACCCATCCGCTCCATGATACGCGCAATGCGGTCGCTGCCGAACAGGCGCATCAAGTCGTCTTCAAGAGAAAGAAAGAAGAGCGACGAACCCGGGTCGCCCTGCCGTCCCGAGCGTCCGCGCAACTGGCGATCAATGCGGCGCGCCTCGTGCCGTTCCGTGCCGATGATGTGCAGCCCTCCGGCATCCCGAACGCCGGGTCCAAGCTTGATATCCGTTCCACGACCCGCCATGTTTGTTGCAATCGTTATAGCCCCGGGATTTCCGGCATGCGATACAATCTCCGCTTCGCGCTGATGCTGTTTCGCGTTCAGCACATTGTGTGGAACGCCCTTCCGCTTCAACATCCGGCTGAGCGTTTCCGATACCTCCACGCTCGTTGTTCCGACAAGCACCGGACGGCTCTTCGAGCGCATCTGCTCGATTTCTTCGATCACGGCATTGTACTTCTCGCGTTTCGTCTTGTAGATGACGTCCTCCCCGTCATCGCGCACCATCGGCTTGTTCGTCGGAATTACGACGACGTCAAGCTTGTAGATGTCGAAGAATTCCGACGCCTCGGTTTCTGCAGTTCCGGTCATCCCCGCAATCTTTTTGTACAAGCGGAAATAATTCTGCAGCGTAATAGTCGCGAGCGTCTGCATGTCGCGCTCAACTTTGACGCCTTCTTTAGCCTCAATGGCCTGATGCAACCCGTCCGAATAGCGCCGCCCCGGCAGAATCCGTCCGGTAAATTCGTCCACAATCAGAACTTTCTCGTCCTGCACAACGTACTCATCGTCTTTCGAATACAAGGAGTAGGCGCGCAGCAATTGTGTCACGGTATGGATCCGGTCGCTTCGCTCGGCATACAGACGATTCATCTCATCCTTCTTCGACAGAAGCTTGTCTGGCGAAAGCGACTCGTCATGTTCCAACACATTGTACTCTGCGCCGAGGTCGGGAAGAACGAAGAAATCTTTATCTGCCGCCGCTGAAGAAAGAAGATCCCGCCCTTTCTCCGTCAAGTTGATTTGATGGCTCCTCTCTTCAATGGCATAGTACAACTCGTCGTCAATCTCATGCATCCGCGCGGATTGGTCGCGCAGGTACTCATTTTCCGTCTCCTGCGTCAGTTTTTTATTCGACGGCTCGGAGAAAACTTTCAACAATCGCGGGTGTTTCGGCAGCCCGCGGCTTGCCCGCAGCAGCAACACACCTGCCTCCTTCTCTGTTCCCTCCGAGAGAAGTTTTTCCGCATCTGCAACCGCTTTCGAGACAAAGCTCTGCTGCGCATTCACGAGCCGCTCGACCCGCGGCTTCATTTCATCGAATTTGTGGCCTTCCTGCGGCGTAGGGCCGCTGATAATAAGAGGCGTCCGCGCTTCGTCAACCAAAACGGAATCCACCTCGTCCACAATCGTGTAGTAATACTCGCGATGGACGAGGTCGGATTTGTCCACCACCATGTTGTCACGCAAGTAGTCGAAACCGAATTCATTGTTCGTTCCGTAGGTGATGTCGCAACCGTATTCCTTTCGGCGCTGGAAGGAATCCATCGTATTCTGAATGCAGCCGACGGTCAATCCTAAGAACTCATACACTTTCCCCATCCACAAGCTGTCGCGCTTCGCGAGATAATCGTTCACCGTCACGATGTGCACGCCGCGCCCCGGCAGCGCATTCAGATACGCGGGCATGGTTGCCACAAGAGTCTTGCCTTCGCCCGTCGCCATCTCAGAGATTTTCCCCCGGTGCAGCACCACACCGCCAATCAGCTGCACATCGAACGGGATCATATCCCACACAATCGTATTGCCCGTGATATCGAACTTCTGCCCGACGAGCCGCCTGCATGCATCCTTCACTGCGGCGAACGCTTCAGGCAGGATCTCATCCAGCACCTCCGCCGTGATCTCATCCCGCTCTTTTTCACGTTTCGCAAGCTCGTCGGCAAGCTCGCGATGCTCCCCGTCGACATCGTCATGGATTTTCTGCTTCAGGTCCGCAATTTCTTTCTCAACATCATGAATTTCACCGGCGATGCGTTCGCGAAACTCCGACGTCTTCGCACGCAACTCGTCGTCCGACAGCTTCTGGTATTCAGCGTAGTGCCGATTGACCTCCTCAACCACCGGCCGGACCAACTTGACGTCGCGTTCATGCTTACCGCCGAACAGCTTCTTCAAAACATCCAGCATTACATTCGACCTTGTAAATGTTCAAAAATTTCAGCTAAATATAGAGAGATTCGAGATGGTAAACAACGGCGCTGCGCGCATATTCCGAAGCACACGCACAGCATCTCCCGCGTCCCGATCTTATCGAAATCCAATATTGAAGGAATCAGCATGCACATATCATTTCGCACTGGACTCTACGCTCTTTGCTCTACGCTCTTTGCTCTCGTTTTCACGAGCTGCTCCTCCACAAAACAAACAACGAAGCTGCGAGAAGGCGATTCCATCGTCGTGTTCTCGCCGCCGAGCCGGATCACAACGCTGAGCACATCGCGCTATCCAAACATCAAAGCGAAAATAGACTCACTCATTCCCGATTCACTTTTTCCTCCCGCGCATATCGGCATCAAAGTCGTTTCGCTTAAGACAAAAGAAGTACTGTACGACCTCAATTCAATGTCCCTCTTCAATCCCGCGTCGAATCAGAAACTCTTCACGTCAGCCGCAGCTCTGTTTCGGCTGGGAGAGAAATTTCCACTCAAGACGGTCGTCTCCATTGACCCGACGACGAACACCATTTTTATCAAAGGCTATGGCGATGCGCTCCTCTCGACAAGCGATCTGGATTCCCTTGCGAAGATGACGTTTCGCGCGTTGCCCAAACGCCGCACGTGGCGCGTTGTCGGCGATGTTTCCTATTGGGATAACGAATACTGGGGCTACGGCTGGAACTGGAATGATGAGCCGGGGGATTATCAGATGTTTCTCACACCACTCATCGTCAACGGCAACTGCATCAAGCTTTTCGCGAAGCCCGGACGCGCCGCCGGCGATACGCTCATCGCCCGAACCGAGCCTGAAACGAAATACGTAACGATTGAAAACAACGGCGCCACCGTCAAAGACAGCGTCGTGAACAAGCTTAAGCTCTCGCGTAAGTGGCGTGAAAGACTCAATGTTCTCACAGTCGAAGGCGAAATAAAGCTCGGCGATAAAGAAGAAAAATCCAACATCAGCCTATGGCAGCCGGAGCGTTACACAACGCAAGTCTTCGCCGAGCGGTTAGCCAAAGCCGGTGCGATCGTTTACGAAACCGCGATAGACACACTCTCTGCACGCGCAGTCGAGGTTGCTCGTGTTGCGCACCCCCTCGATTCGGCCGTGACTTATCTGAACAAAGAGAGCGACAATCTCACCGGCGAGTCGCTTCTCAAAATCCTTGCAGCGGAAAAGAAATCGAATCCCCGCCTGAACGGCTGGCAGGCCGGCTCCGCCGCACCCGGTTGCGCCGAAGCAGGCGCAGCGATCGTGAAAGAATTTCTCTCGGAGAACGGCATAGATTCAACACGCATTCGCATCGTTGACGGCTCTGGACTTTCACGCATGAACTTGACTTCACCGGCCGTTATCGTGCGCCTGCTTGAGACAGTGCACAACTCACCTCACTTCAGCGCGTTTTATTCCTCTCTTCCGGTTGCAAGCATTGATGGGACACTCGCGCGGCGGATGTCTCGCTCGAGCGCGAGCAGCAATCTCCGCGCAAAGACCGGGACCCTCTCCAGTGTCACATCGCTCAGCGGGTACGTGCAAACACTTGATGGCGAGTGGCTTGCCTTTTCAATGATGATGATGAATTATGTGTACGAAGCGCGGGTGTACAGAAAAGTTCAGGACAGCATCGGCATCTTCCTGAGCCGGCTGCAGCGGGAGGAGTTCTGAGTTGGGACGACATCGGATTTATGGAGAGACGATTGTGAGCACTGGCGCAAGCCGGGAAGGGAATGCATCACCCTTGTAGTACACACGTTCAAGGAACAACCCCGACGGAGGCGCAGTCAGACGGGCGGGTTCATCCGATTTCGCCGCAAGGAAGCGCTGCACGTCGCGTATGCCAAGCTTCCCTCTCCCCACCTCCACTGCAACGCCGACAATCCGACGGACGAGTTTCCATAAGAAATGAGAGCCGATAATCCGGATGAGAATCACATCGTCCACTTCACGCAATTCGATATTCTGAATCAGGACTTTTGTTGATTTTGCTTCCGGGTCATCGTCCGTGAACGATTGCATGTTCTCCATTCCGACGAAAAGCTGGAGCGCATCGTGCATCCTCTTCGTGTCCAGCGAATCTTTGACCCACCAGACGTATCGTTTCCCGAATGCAGTCCTGCGTTTCGCGATTTGATAGAGATAGCTTCGCGCGACGGCGTCATGGCGAGCATGGAATTTCGGCGGGGCTTTTTCGACTTCGATGAGATTGATATCGGCGGGAAGCTCGTCGTTCACTTTCATGCGGATGATTTCCGGCGCGAGCATCGTTTTCACTTCGAGATGTGCGGTTTGTTCGAGCGCGTGCACTCCGGCGTCCGTCCTTCCCGCGCCATATAACTCGAGATCGTGGGTGCTGAAGACGCTCATCATCGCATTCAACAATTCGCCCTGGACGGTGCGGGCATTTTTTTGCACCTGCCAGCCGCTGTAGCGCGTCCC
>JANNUB010000152.1:0-7744 GCA_031394795.1 Ignavibacteriota bacterium
TCTGCATAATTCCACGACGACTTGCCAACGTGCATCTCCCACCAAATGCCGACATACTTCACGGGCTTTATCCAACTCACATCGGCAATCTTCGACGGCTCGTTGAGATTCAAAATCATTTTCGACGCGAGAATATCCGCAGCCTTGTCGCTCACCATCACCGTCCGCCACGGCGTTTTACATGGCGCTTGCATGTATGCTTTGTTGCCAACCGCGTCAGGTGCGACAAAGGATGTAAGCGCGAACGATTTCTTGTCAATCTCCAAACACATCGCGGGATAATTCACCAGCGCCGCTTCAAAAATGTTGATGTAGAGTCCATCCGACGACTTCATCATCAGCGGCGTCTGCACGAAGTTTGAACTGATCGGCGATCGCGTAAAAATCTCGCCGACCCTTCGGCCGATCTCCGCATCAACCTCGCTGAGTTTCGTTTCGTTGTACGCGTACTCATTCGTATCGAAGTCGCCGGGAATCCAGAACGCTTTGTGGTCGCCAGCGAGATGGAATTCTGTTTTCTCATTCGTCACGGTGAAGTAGTTCAGGTTTTCCTGGTCGGGGAATTCGTAGCGGAAGCCAAGCCCTTCGTTGAAGAGTCGAAACACAATTTTCATTTGTCTATTCTTCTCCGACGACTGAGCAAGCGTAACTTTCAACTCGCGACAATTGTTCCGAATCGTTTTCACTTCTCCCCAAACAGGATTCCATGATTCATCCCAAAGCGTTGATTCGACTTTGGCAATCGAGAACCCTTTGACGAACGACGCTTGGTCTTTCACTTCGATGCCAAGCTTGCTCGGAAGAACAATTGCTTTCTTACCGAAGTTGAGTTGGTACACCGGCTCGCCTGCAGATGAAAGGGAAAATGTGAGTGAGAGTTTTTTGTTGGGCGATTGAATTGTTTGCGCGCTGGCAGAAAGGGAGAGGAGCGCAATGGCTGTTAAGAGAATTATTTGTTTCATAAATGTCACCGGGAAATTTGTTGAATGGTCAGTTGATTGTTGGGCGAATCAAAATTACGCTTTTGAAGCGACAATTTCTTATTATACTTTTGCTTAAAAAAGTATCGTTACGTTTTCCCAGCTATACTTCGGTATCGTAGCTTGCAACCCATTGATTTCAAATCAGATGCACCGGGCAAAGTGGTCAAAATGCCTCAAAACTACTGGGCATTCATTCCGAACCCACTCCCGCCGCCGCTCATCATGCCGAATGAACTCATCAGAGAAATTTCCGTTGCAGATCGTTCGCTCGGAGAATTGAATGGCGCGACGAGGATGCTTCCGAATCCGCATCTTCTCATCGGACCGTTCGTTCGTCGCGAAGCTGTTCTGTCGAGTCGCATCGAAGGAACGCAGGCGTCTCTTTCCGACCTTTTTTTCTTCGAAGCATCGGGTCAATCACAAGGGCAATCGGACGTTCGCGAGGTTGCGAACTACGTCCACGCGCTTGAATACGGTTTGAAGCGGCTGGAAACCCTGCCGTTGAGTTCGCGGCTGATGCGCGAGATGCATGAGAAACTTATGCACGGAGTCCGCGGCGAACACTTCACGCCAGGAGAATTTCGCCGCTCGCAGAATTGGATCGGTCCGCCAGGTTGTACATTGATGGATGCGACGTTTGTTCCGCCGCCCGTCGAAGAGATGCGAGCGGCGCTCGATGCGTTGGAAAAATATCTTCACGCACCGTCGGAGTTGCCGTCGTTAGTTCGCCTTGCGTTGATTCACTATCAATTCGAAACGATTCATCCGTTCCTCGACGGCAACGGAAGAATCGGACGCCTGTTGATTACTCTGTTGTTGTGCAAAGAAGGATTGCTCGCAAAACCATTCTTGTATTTGAGCGCGTACTTTGAGCGCAATCGAAATAGCTACTATCGTCATCTCCTTTCTCTCAGTCAGGAAAACAGATGGCACGAGTGGATTTCGTTTTTCGTGCGAGGAGTTGCAGAACAATCGCAAGACGCAGTCAAGAGAACGGACAAGCTCTTGCACTTGTGGCAACGATACAGAGAGGAACTTCAAACCACGCGCTCTTCGACGATCCTGTTGGGAATCGTAGATGATCTGTTCCGCAATCCTGCAATGACCGCGCCGCATGTTGCAAAGCGTTTCAAGATTACGCTTCGTTCGGCACAACAAAACATCAACAAACTTGTCGCCGCTGGAATTCTGAAAGAAGCAACGGGGCGACAGCGCAACCGGGTGTATGTAGCACAGGAAGTTTTGCGCGCGGTGGAAGCGTAATGTAGGTCGAACTTAAGTTCGACCCACGTGCTATTTTCACGAAACAAGCGCGAGAGTATTCCCCGACGGATCGGAGAAAAACGCCATCCGTTCTTCTTCGCCCGCTTTGCCGAACACGCCCGCATCATCGCGATGAATGAGATGCGGCGCAACGGTGAACTCAATCCCTTTCGCTCGCAGTTCAGCGTACGCAGACCCAATATCATCAACCAAAAAATAAACCGTGGACTTCGGACCTGTCTTCTCAAGAAGCAAACGCACACCTGAGAATTCGAAGAACGCTAAACCAGGCGGATCGAACTTCACTAAAAACTGTGCGCCGAGCGTGTCGCGATAAAACGCAATTGCTTCGTCAAGGTCTCGCGCGTGGATGGCGATTTGGTGGATGCGGGTGAGGGACATGGATTAGTTTCTCGCGGGATTTAGTTCTGATTCGCTGCAGGTAACATCTATTGTGCGCTACAAATATAATTTTTACAGCGCAATACTGCAACGCATGTGTTGGATTTGCGCAAGTTTTTGTTTTTTTGAGTAGCGCATATTTACAACAGTCTATCAAGCGGTGACTGTCTTTTGCTCAGGTGCTTTTTGCTCACGTGAGTATATTGCATGGTGGTGCGCAGGCTGTTATGCCCAAGCAGTTCTTCGTCTGCAATGAAATTACGTTTTCCCACAACTAAACACAAATAGCAACACGAACAGATATCTTTTCTGAGTGGCGCAGTGAGTTGCTTCTTTGTTCAAACCACGTTAGCTTATTTACGCACAATAGGAGAACACAATGTCTGCTCTCGAGAAAGAACAACTCCTCTCCCGCATCACCACGAACCCGAACGTTATGGTTGGGAAGCCGACTATTCGCGGCATTCGCATCACGGTTGAACAAATCCTCCATGCGCTTGCGGCGGGCGTTTCAACAAGAGATTTGCTCGAAGATTATCCCGAACTTGAAGAAGATGATATTCAAGCCTGTCTTCTCTACGCCGCCCGCATGGTGACGGAAGAAAAAACGTATCGCATCGCTTCCTGAAAATGTCTGCCGCAAAATTTCTCTTCGAAGTCGGCGTCGGAACGAAAGCGGAGCGCGCCGTTGCCGAACTTGGCTTTGATGTAAAGAGCTTCCGTTCAATTGATGTCCGTCTGGATGATTCGGAAATTCTGATGATAGCACGCACGGAACACCGTATCGTCGTCACGATGGATAAAGATTTCGGCGAGTTGGTTTATCGTCTCGGAGAAGGACATGTAGGTGTGCTCTTGCTTCGGATGGATGATGCGGATGGAGAAACAAAATCGAGAGCCATGAAATCCATCGTTCTTAACCACGCAGACGAGTTGTCGAACGCGTTCAGTGTTTACCACAATGGTGTGTTGAGAATTCGTAGTCGCGGATAACATGAGAACACAAACCGCCATTCACTCCGAAGGAGTCCTTCGGACAAACTCATGAATGGCGGTCGCATGTTACTCAATCCATAACCGTCTCAGGCGGCAATAGGTACAAAGAAACTCGGCTGGGCTTCGCGAGTAGTTGCGTGTGTTTTAAGTTGTGTAAACACAATTTCCTTTCCTTCTCTGCCGTGCTTGCTCAACAATCGCAAGTTGTATAAACACATTTCAGGGTCGTCCTCCGGCAACACGACGAGTTCAAACTTGTCGGGCAGTGAATCGAGCGTCTTAGGATGGTCGAGAATGAACTTCATTACTTGACCCGTCAATTCAATATTCTTTTCCACAACGTTGGTTGGTGGATTCATTTCTGATTGAGCCATGATTCATATCTCCTTCGATATTCAAACCAATTTGTAGTCAAATCCTTGACAGCGAACGTCAACACCTCATTGTAATTCCGCGTTTGCATTTCAGTTTTGGCTGAGTCTTTGTACGGATGTAGCAAATCGCAATGAGCGAATCCATGTGCGGTGTCATACCGAACTACTGCAACCCAAGCATCGTGTTCAAAGCGACATTCAAGTTGCACGGTGAACTTGAGGATTTCTCCGCGTTCTGCTTCAAAGCGAATATTTCTTTTTCACCTTCACGCATGCCTATAATGAAATTACATTTTTCCCACAACCAAACACAAAACCGCCATTCACAAACTCATGAATGGCGGTTACACAATATTCAATGCAAAAAGATCGGCAAGCGCACACGGAACAAAGATGCTTGCCCCAACGCTACTCGAAGGTAATGGCTACCATCGCCTCCCACCACCACCGCCTCCACCACCGCTTCTTTGTCCGCCTCCACCACCACCGCCGTATCCTCCCCCTCCCCCTCCGCCGCCGCGTCTATGTCCGCCGCCGCCGCCTCTGTCGTCGTTACGGGGCCGCGCCTCGTTGACGGTGAGGGCTCGTCCTTTCATATCTTTTCCGTTGAGCGCGGCGATGGCTGCCTGCGCTTCCGCTTGGGTCGGCATCTCTACGAAACCGAACCCGCGCGCTTCGCCCGTGAACTTATCCTTCACGATAGAAACGGTCGCTACTTGTCCGAACGCTTCAAACGCTTGCTGAAGCTCCGCTTCCGAGAGGTCGCGCGACAGGTTGCCGACGTAAATATTCATTGGTGTCTCCTTGAGTGAGTTAGTGTTATATGATGGGGGGCTTCAAATCTGTTGTATGCCGGTGTATCAAACGTAGCCACTTTCTTCGTCAAACACAAACATTTTCATCGCTTCTTTCGCTCTCTATTTCTTTTCCCTCTTCCCTTTATCTGCTTCTTCGGCGCTGACTTCGGAGGCTTGCTCTGCCTTTTTTCCGTTTTGTTCCCTTCCCGAGTTGTCGGGACGAGGCTCGCTTTGAGAGGCTCGCTTTGAGAGGCTCGCCTTGAGAGGCTTTGCTTGCTTTTGAAGTTCCTCCTGCTTCACCTCGCCCTTTTTTCTTTCCCTTTTCCCCTGCTCGCATTTTCACTGACGGAAGTTTTACTACTTCAATTCGAGCGCGCCGTTGTCGTGGGGTGTTCCCCTTTTCCTTTGCTTCATTCTTCAGGTTCGGGTTTTTTTTTTCGCCAGAACTCTCATCGAAGAGGTTCTCTTGATTGTCCGGCTCAGTCGGGATTTCGGCCGGCGTTTCCGGTTTCGCGCCACCGTTCGTCGTCTCGTCTTCTTCCGAGGGAACTGCCGCGACGTCGGAAACCTTGTCCCCCTCTGTCAACTTGATGAGACGAACGCCCTGCGTGTTGCGGCCAGCGAGACGAATGTCCGCTGCGCGCTGGCGATTCACGATCCCATTCGCTGTCACGATCACGACGTCATCTTTCTCAACAACTTCCTTTATTGCGATCATGTCGCCGGTTTTCGCTGTAGTCTTCATCGTGAAGATGCCTTTGCCGCCGCGATGGCTGACGCGATACTCTTCCGTATCGCTCCGTTTGCCGAAGCCATCTTCCGTCGCAACGAGAATGCTCGTTCCGCTTCTGCGCAGCACAACTGCGCCGACGACTTTGTCTTTCGCTTCGAGCCTGATCGCGCGAACGCCGCCTGCCGTCCGACCCATCACGCGCACTTCCGATTCATGGAATCGAATTGCCACACCGTCGCTCGTGCCGATGATGATATCGTTGTTGCCGTCGGTGAGATGCACGTCAATGAGCTTGTCGCCTTTGTCCAAACCGATTGCGCCGATACCGGTCTTGCGCGGGTTGCTGAATTCCGCAAGCTCGCACTTCTTGATGTTGCCTTGCTCGGTTACCATCAATACGTTCAGCTTGTCCTCGAAATTTTTCACCGCGACATACGAGACAACCGTTTCGTTCTGCTCCTTTGCGATGAGATTGACTATGGCTTTTCCCCGCGACGTTCTGCTTCCTTCGGGGATCTCGTGCACCTTCAGCCAGTAGCATCGCCCCTGGTCGGTAAACAGCATCATGTGTTCGTGCGTTGAGGCGATGAACATCGCTTCGATGAAGTCGTCTTCTCGCGTTGCCCCTCCACTCAAGCCTTTGCCGCCGCGCGATTGCCGCCGGTAGCTGCTCACGGGCATCCGCTTGATGTAGCCGCCGTGCGAAATCGTGATGACGACTTCTTCCTCTGCAATCGTATCTTCGATGCTGAACTCTTCCGCCTTCATCACGATTTCCGTGCGACGCTCGTCGCCGTACTTCTCTTTGATGTCGAGAAGTTCTTTCTCGATGAGCTGCATTTGCAGTTTCTTGCTCCCGAGCAGCGACTTCAATTGCTCGATGAGTTTTAGCGTTGCTTTGTACTCTTCTTGAATTTTGCTGCGCTCAAGACCGGTCAGCCGCTGCAAACGCATGTCGAGGATTGCCCTCGCCTGGATCTCGCTCAACTTGAATTTTTTCATCAAGCCGTTCTTCGCGGCGTCGTAATCCTTCGATGCGCGGATGAGTTTGATGACCGCGTCGATATTGTCGAGCGCGATGATGAAGCCTTCGAGAATGTGCGCCCGCTTCTCCGCTTCATCCAACTCAAACTTCGCACGGCGGACGACGACGACGTTGCGATGCTCGATGAACTTCTGAATCAAATCCCTGAGCGTGAGAACCTGCGGCTTGCCGTCCACGAGCGCAAGCATAATCACGCCGAACGTCGTCTGCATCTGCGTCAGTTTGTATAAACTGTTGAGCACAACCTGCGCGTTCGCTTCGCGTTTTAGCGTGACGACGATGCGGAAGCCGTCGCGGCCCGACTCGTCGTTCACGGCGGAGATGTCTTCGATCTTCTTGTCGTTGACCAACTCGCCGATGCGCTCGATGAGCGTGAGCTTGTTGACTTGATACGGGATTTCGGAAACGATAATGCTTTGACGATCTTTTTTGTCCGTTTCAATCAGCACCTTCGCGCGCAAAATAATTCTTCCCCGTCCCGTCATGTACGCGTCCTTCACCCCTTCGTAGCCGTATATGATGCCGCCCGTCGGAAAGTCCGGCGCTTTGATGAACTTCATCAGCTTTTCGTTCGTGACCTTGTCGTCCTTGATGTACGCGAGGCATCCGTCAATAACTTCCGAAAGATTGTGCGGCGGAATGTTCGTGGACATGCCGACCGCGATGCCGCTCCCTCCGTTGACGAGCAGATTCGGCACGACCGCGGGAAGCACCGTCGGCTCTTTGAGCGTGTCGTCGAAGTTAGGCGCGAAGTCAACGGTGTTCTTTTCCAAATCCTTCAGCAGCTCGCCGGCGATGCGCGACATGCGCGCCTCGGTGTAACGCATCGCCGCGGGATTGTCGCCGTCCACCGAGCCGAAGTTTCCTTGTCCATCCACGAGCGGGTAGCGAAGCGAAAAATCCTGCGCCATGCGCACCATCGTATCGTACACCGCCGTGTCGCCGTGCGGATGATATTTACCCAAAACTTCACCGACGATGCGCGCAGATTTTTTGTACGGACGGTTCGGCGCGAGTCCGAGTTCCTGCATGCCGAACAACACGCGCCGGTGCACCGGCTTCAAACCATCGCGCACATCCGGAAGCGCCCGCGCAACAATGACCGACATCGCGTAGTCGATGTACGAGCCTTTCATTTCATCTTCGATGTC
>JANNUB010000165.1:0-5003 GCA_031394795.1 Ignavibacteriota bacterium
CGTTCGTCGGCTTCTACGTTCTTGCTCGTTCTCGCGGCGTGAAGATGGTGACTGTTCCGCTGAAGGATTATCACTTCGACCTGAAAGCAATAGCGGCAGAAATCAACGACCACACCAAAATCATTTATCTCGCGAATCCCAATAACCCGACGGGCACGATATTCACGAAGCACGAGTTCGATGAGTTCATGAAACACGTTCCCTCGCACGTGCTGATTATTTTAGATGAGGCATATTTCGAGTACGCGAAAGACAATCCGAAATACCCCGACTCGATGCATTACCGTTACGATAATGTCATCACGCTCCGCACGTTTTCAAAAATCTACGGACTCGCGGGTATTCGCATCGGCTACGGCTTTGCGCACGACGAGTTGATTACAAATTTGCTGAAAGTGAAATTGCCGTTCGAGCCGAGCACGCTCGCGCAAGCCGCTGGCATCGGCGCATTACGCGATACGGCGTTCCTCCATCGCTCCCTTGAAGTGAACGCGGAAGGGATGAAGTTCGTCGTTTCCGAATTGAAAGAGTTAGGCTTCACCATCGTTCCGTCGGATGCGAACTTCGTGATGTGTCCGATGGAAAGCGCGGAAGCAGTAAATGAATTGTACAATGAGATGTTGAAATTGGGCGTCATCATTCGTCCGTTGCCTGCGTTTCGTCTGCCGCATTGCGTCCGCATTACGATTGGCACGATGGCGGAAAATGAGCGGATGATTCAATCGTTGAGAACAATCAAGATGTTGGTTGCCGCATGATTTCGATTCCTCCACGACTCAAAGACGACACGACAGAATGAATAGACTTGTATCAGTACTATCAATGGACGACATACTTCCAGAATACCGACAGACACCGATTGGACTGCTTTTAGAATACCACAATCTCAACCAACCGCTTGACACTTACGACAAGGCACAACTCTTAATCGGAATGTGTATGGACAACCGAAAACACTTACACATTCCCGACAACTTTGCTTTTATCATTCGTGCAGGCGGAGCGAACTTGCGCTACAGCGAATTTAAGGTTTCATACGCCATTGCTGTTGGACACGTCAGACATATTGCACTCATCGGACACGACAACTGTGGAATGGTAAATCTCATTTCACGCAAAGACGAAATCATACAAGGCCTTGTGGAAATAGCGGGATGGGAAAAAGAAAGAGCTGAAGAACATTTTATGCACTTTGCTCCAATGTTTGAAATTGGGAACGAAACCGACTTCATTTTAAGCGAGACAAAACGACTCCGGCATCGTTACCCGAAAATTACTATTGCTCCAATGCTGTACTTGGTTGAGGACAATAAACTTTACTTCATAAAAGAAAATTAAACGACAACGGGACAGGAACAAGACAACCGATCGCGTTGTGATCACGAGTGCTTAGTGAATCAGAATAATGTTGAGAACAATTAAGACGTTGGTTGCCGCATGATTTCAATTCCTGCACGACCATTTGATACAAGCCCTGAAGCGGATGAGCTTCAGTTCAAAATTATTCGCGAAATGCCGACTGAAAAAAGGCTAACCATTCTCTTTGAATTCATCGAAAGCGGTCGGCGCTTACTCGAAGAGGGAATTCGATATCGTCATCCGGAATACAGCGATGAAGAAGTTCGTCTCGCGTCCATTCGTGCGCGATTGGGCGATGAGTTGTTCATGAAGGCTTACCCAAATGCAAAACTCGTGTCGTTGTGACATTAGAAAAAGTTCTCACAATTGTAACTGAACACCTCGGCGATCTCGAAATCCCATACATGGTCGTCGGCTCGATTGCGAGCAGCTTTCACGGAATGTTCCGAACGACGTACGATGCGGACGTGGTCATAGATCCGACCAGAGATGCTTTGCGAGAACTTTGCCGACTCCTTGCAAAGGAGTTCTACGCTGACGAGGAAATGGCTTTGGATGCCTTGAACAATGGACTAATGTTTAACGTCACCACAACGAATCGGGACACAAGATTGATTTGATAGTGCGGAAGCCTCGCATGTACGATCGCATGAGCCTCTCGCGACGAACCGAGGCAATGTATCATGGAAGAAACATTTGGATTCAAACTCCAGAAGACACAATCCTCGCGAAACTTGATTGGGCACGGGAGAGCCTCTCCGAGCGGCAACTGCAAGACGCGTTGAATGTCATCAAACAAAAAAGAGAAACATTGGATTTAAACTATTTGAAAGAATGGGCAAAACAATTGAACGTTGAAGAGATGCTGAATGATTTGTTGAAGCTGGCGGGAATGGATAAGCCATGACTAACTTCAAAGTGCTACAGGGAAATTGTCTTGAGTTACTTGATAAGAAATCAATCAAGGGCGAAATTGACTTGACGTTTCTCGATCCGCCATTCAATCAAAGCAAAGACTACGAATTCTTCGACGACGATTTGCCTGATGAGAAGTATTGGCAGTTGATGACGGAAGTCTGCTCGAAGGTTTTCCAACTTACGTCTGCTGGCGGATGCATCTACTTCATGCAACGTGAAAAGAATACTGAAAATGTTCTGAAGTGCTTGCGCGAGAGCGGCTGGACTTTTCAAAGCCTCATCATTTGGAAGAAGAAAACATCGGCGGTTCCGCAGTCGGTTCGATTCGGAAAGCAGTTTCAAATTATCGCATTCGCAACGAAGGGAGAGCGGACTCGAGTTTTCAATCGCTTGAGAATTGATCCGCCATTGCCCGCGAACTACAAGGTCGAACGGGAGAACGGAACTTATGTAACCGACGTTTGGGATGACATTCGCGAAATGACGTCAGGCTACCTCGCTGGCGATGAAGCGATTCGGATTGAAAGCGGCGAACGATTTCACAAACAACAATCGCCGATTGCTCTCTTGCTGAGAATAATTCTTTCTTCAACAAAAGTTGGCGATACAGTTCTCGATCCGTTCTCTGGAACTGGAACCACATCAGTTGTTGCACATCAGTTGAAGCGAAATTCAGTTGCCATTGAGATTGATCCGAAGAATGCGAAGTGCATCGAGGAGCGTCTGACGAATTTGAGAGATGCGGATGATGTTGGGAAGTGTTACAAGGAATATGTTTGCACCGACGAGCTTGAAGGCATTTGGGGTTCAGTGGTTGCAAATGTCGGACGCAAGAAAAAGGAAAAGAATCTTGAATTGTTTGCTGGCAAATGAATTCCATCTACCACTTCTTCCGAGACTTAGTTGAAAAGAAACATAGCTTCTCCACAGTTGAAGCACTCGAAGATTTTCCGTTTGATGACAGTTTGCTGTCATGTCGGAACAAAGGTACGTTTCCAGACTTAGCAATACGACTTAACAAAGATCGGTCAACGTTCTCAGGCGGTGAGTTGATCGAATTGAAAGACAGCGGTTCGTACACCGTTTCTTCTTTCAACTCGACAATTCCGACTCGAAAGAAAAATATTTCTGATTTCATCGAAGGTGAGCACTCTTCCATACGCGAGCAAATGGAGGAGGCTGGCGATGATGTTGACTCAATGCCAGTAAGAGATGTTTTCTATTTGGTTCGCGGTCGGAAGAAGAAAAACTACAAAATATGTTTGGTGTATGGAAGTTTCTTTGAGACGATCACGGTTGACGAACTTATCAGTCAATCATTTTCACAAGTACTTGACGAGCGGCTGAAAGAAAGCTCAACCGAGATTACTCCCGAATTCCGACAAACTCTTCTTCGGGTTTTCTCACAACAAGAAACTTTCAGCAAAGTTCGAAGTGTTGAAAAGGCATCAGTCAAACTTCGATTCAGAGTCATGACTGAGGTAAAAGCTCAGGGAAATATTTTGAACTCAACTCAATATCCAGAAATTGGTGACAATACTCTGAACTTCCTGCTTCCTTGCCACGACGACAAACAGCAAGAAGCTATTTTGAATAACTGTGAACACGTTTTTGGTGCATCATTATTCAAGAAGTTGAAGACATTCAAGATCAAGCACCATTTCAACGGCTACTTCTTGGTGATTCAAACAAGCCTCGTCTAAAATGGTATGCAACTGAAATTCAACGGCGCAAAGTACAGATACACTATTAATCACGACAAGCGTCGAAGGCTCTTCTGGATTGCGGCGATTCACAAGAAGAGCAAGCGAACTTCAAACATCATGAATCTCAATCCAATTCTTTCCGAGTTCAACGTCAAAGAATCGGATAGGCGGTGTGAGGTGTCAACTTTGGGCACTCGACGAGATTCTGTTTCGTTGATTCGATGCGCGAAGGAACTTCTCGCGAGTAGTTCCTTCAGGAAGTATCTTGAGTTCAAACTCGACGAAGACAGAAGTTGGGGCGAATGGGAAAATTTTGAAAACACAACTAAATAGAATTGTTCAACCAATCAAGACAAAAATGAGATCAAAACTTGCACTTCGCTCTCTGCCCTTAGCTCTCAGCCTCACAACCGAAGACGTGGACCCTTCGCTTCGCTCAGGGTTTAGAATAGCTCTCCGCTCTCTGCTCTTCGCTCTTAGCTTAACCACTCTCTCCTGCTCCGCGCTGAAAGACTTTGGCAACACGATGACAAATCTCTCGCGCACGAAATTCAAACTCGATTCCGTCAACGGGTTCGCACTTGCGGGAATTCCGCTTGCGGGAAAGACAAGCGTGAACGTCATGGACGGCTTGAAACTGTTAGCGGCATTTAACAAGAACGAATTCCCTGCGACGTTCACGCTCAACGTCGGCGCGATGAACCCGAACGACGGAACGGGCGGAACGACGAAAGCCTCTTCTACTTTAACAAGCCTCGCATGGACGCTGATTGTTGACAACACGCTCACCATCAACGGCAACATCGCCAATCCGATTACGATTCCTGGCACGGGACAGAAAACAACAATCCCATTGCAAATGAGTTTGGACTTGATGAAATTCTTCTCCGTAAGGAGTCCTTCGGACAAGGATAAAGGCTACGAAAGTATTCTCAATCTCGCGCTCGCGCTTGGCGGCGCGAACAGCTCGCCAAGCAGACTTACGTTGCGCGTGAAACCGACAATCCAAACAGACTTCGG
>JANNUB010000177.1:0-1843 GCA_031394795.1 Ignavibacteriota bacterium
CCAAAGGCTTATTGAACGACTCGACACTTGCAAAATGCAAGAAGGGAGTTCGTGTCGTCAACTGTGCCCGCGGCGGAATCATTGATGAAGCAGCGTTGCTTCGCGCATTGCAGTCGGGACATGTCGGTGGAGCAGCACTCGACGTCTTTGAAGAAGAACCGCCGAACCCCGATACGATCGGGGCGTTGCTCAGGCACAACCTCGTTGTCGTAACACCGCACCTCGGAGCCTCGACAGAGGAAGCGCAGGAAAAAGTCGCCGTTCAGATAGCGCACCAAATGGCGGACGGATTGAAGGGGCGAGCCTACGTCGGTTTGGTGAACGGCGCCGCATTGCAGTTGACGATGAAAGAAGAGTTACGCCCTTATGCAATGCTTGCGGAAAAACTCGGCAGTCTCGCAGTTCAACTGGCATCAGGGAAACTGAGAAATCTCACCGTCGCTGTTTCGGGAGAAGTTCTCGGAGCTTCGATGGAGCTGGTGAAAGCAGGGGTGCTCAAAGGAATTCTCTCGCATGTGCTTCCCGAGCCGGTCAACTTCGTGAACGCGCCGGTCCATGCTGCGGAAATGGGACTCAATGTGAGCGAGCAACGCGAAAGCGCGGCAGAGAATTTCACCAACCTTCTTCGTCTGAAATTCGGATCCGAAGGCGGGGAGCGCGAAGTTGCCGGTACAGTCTACGGTCCGGGCACAATCCGTCTCGTCAAGATCGATGGGTTCCGCTTTGAGCTGAACCCGGAAGGAAATCTACTTGTCTATAATAACATCGACAAGCCGGGGATGCTTGCGCGGGTCGGCTCGATTCTGGCGAAGCACAACGTCAATATTGCCGGTGTTTCGCTTGGTCGCCTTGCGGCTGGTGCAAAGGCGCTCACGGTTATGAACATTGACAGTGAAATCCCTCCCACGGCGCTGTCGGAGCTTCTTGCCCAAGACGGGATCTCCAATATGAAAATTGTACGTCTGGATTAGAGGCTTAGACGAAAACCCACAGCGGACACTTCCGAAGGAATGCCTTCGGCAAAAGCCACAAAGACACAACGGAACACAAAGGAAAATCTCAAAAAAATCTTTCTTCGTGAACCTCTACGAGGTCGTAGACCTTCGTGGCTTAGTGTCTTTGTGTCCTTACTTATCAACCGGATTTCTAGGAATTCCAGCGCCCGAAGAGGGATGAGTCCAAAAAATCCACACTTGGAGATTTTTGTTCATTTAGTACTTGACAAAGAGTACCTGCGTATTTATATTGAGGCGTAACAGAAACCCTTTCCGACGATATTAATTCAATCTAACGATTCAAGGAGGTAATGGCAGAACGAATTGTTACTACATTTCAAACGCCTTACCAAACACATATTCTTAGTTTGCTGAGTACTCGACGAGCGTGAAGCGATAATTCGCATCTCACACCATCGCGCTCATCTCCGAAATCTCACTACCATCGAGAATCGAGCATCTCTTCCCCCGTATGCGCAGGAGTTATTGCGCGCGGAGGTGTTTGCATTGACAAAGTTTTTCACCATCAGAAGTTTCGAATCGTCTGTTGTTATTTCTGCGGTATCTTCATGGTTCGAAGAATCATCCATCATAACAAGTCACAATCATAATTAAGGAGAACATGGCAATGAGTTTGAAAAAACTTTTCCTTGCGCTCGGTTTGTTGGCGCTTGTGGGAGTGTGGGGAGCCTGTGTTGACATCCCGAACGGTCCGGCGACGAATATCGCGCCGGACTTCCGCTCGCAGGTTCGCTTCGTGCATGCCGCACCCGGTGTAGCCGCCAATGACGTAAAAGTGGATGGGAGCACTCTTGGAAATATCGCTCTCGGCAGCGCCACGACCTACG